>JAGHSB010000145.1 GCA_018066075.1 Candidatus Treponema scatequi | reverse complement strand
AGTAAACAACAAAAAAAATGTCATAAAAGTGGAATTTTTATTTTTCTGAGAAAAGTCTTATTTTCAAGTTCCACCTTATAAAACAGGGGAAATTTTGCTTTTTGGGAGATATGCATTATAATTAAGTGGAACTTGTAAAAAAGTGGAATTTTCAAAAACGGGGTGTCAAAATGGCAGATGATTTTACATTCACAATCGAAAAAAATCTCGGCGTAATTTCAGAAGGCAAAGGCGGCTGGAATCTCGAACTCAATATGGTTTCATGGGGCGGTCGTCCTGCAAAATATGACATCCGCAGCTGGTCTCCCGACCACCAGAAAATGGGCAAAGGCGTAGGCCTTACCCAGGAAGAGCTCGAATCACTCAAAAACCTACTCAACAACCTGTAGATTTCTCAACACAGAAAATCTCAAAAATCCAGATCTCTAAAAATATAATCTCATCTCCCCGAACTCACACGGGACTGCGAAAACTCTTCAAAAATCTTATCCCCAGCCGCACAGCGTGTTTAAACTGATGCTTGCGCATTTTTTAGATAATAAATTTTTTTTTACTGAAAAATCTGAAAAACTTAAAAAAGAGGATATTTTGATTTTTTTTGGTAAGTGACTCTGGTTTAGTCAATTCCAAAATTTAAACATTTAAGTTTTTCAGATTTTCACTGCGTAAAAAAAAAATTATATTTTCGGATGCCATTCGGCAAAGACTACTCAGAATCAGTTTAACCCCGCTGTGCGGCTGGAGATAAGATTTTTGTTTAAAGTTTATTTCGCAGTCCCGTGTGAGTTCGGGGAGATGAGATTATCTATTCTGAGATTTGGATCTTTGGGATTTTTATGAAGTGAAATCTAATGAAAAGTTGAGCACGGTTTTAGAAACTCTATCTCTTTCTGGGGAAGTTCCACTCCATGCCTATTTTATATCTCTATTCCCATTCCTGATAGGTCGAAACTGAGCCGCCTTTTTTGATTACGATGGAATAGATCATTAACTCGAGATAATTTTTTTCGAGGGCACGTGATGAGGAACGGATGTTCATGTCGGTGGTGGAAAGGAGGGAAAGGATTGCCATTGTCTGACCCATTGTCCACATGCGGGAAGCGGCTTTGTACTGGGACTGCATTGCTTTTGTCGTGAAACCGTTTTTCTTGAGGGAGAACTCGTCCATCGAAGTTCCACCTATCTCATGATATGTCATTAACTTTCGGAAACAGAAATCGAGTCCTGCGATGAGGGCAACTGAGGAGCCGTCTTTTGAGAGCATGATTTTCTGTAAGATTGAAAGAGAATTTTCAAAGCGCTTTTGTGGAACCTGTGAGCTGTCTGTCATTGCGCCGAAAAGTGTGAACGGAGTTTCGCCTCGTGTGTCTGTCAAAACTGAATCAACATTTTCTGCAGTGATTGTCGAGCCCTGAGGAAAGAGTGTATAAAATCTTGAGCATTCGGCTTTTAAACTTTCAGTGTTGTTCTCAACCATTTCGAGAATGAGTTCGCATGCATCTTCTTCGATTGAGTATCCGTTTTTCTTGAACAAGTCTCTGAGCCATGGAACACGCCTGTTTTCAAACATTACCCAGAATACTTTCTGATTTTCTTTCGGAATTAATTTTGAAAGTTTTGAATCAACGCTTGTTTCATCTGAGACTAAAATTAAAACAGATGATTCGCGGGGTTCTTTATTTTTTGCGTTTGGTGTTACGGAATTTATCCACGATGATAAAAGTTCGATGTCTTCTTTTTTCTTTACGAGTTCTGCAGCTTTGTAAACTACACAGGTTGCAGGAGTAAAAAGAGATTCGCTCTGGAGCATTGAAACGACAGTTGCGACTGAAGTTTCTGTTGCGTAATAAAGATATTCATCAAACGAACCGAATTTCTTTTTCATCTGAGCTTTGATTGCATTTACTGCATCGTTTCGCTCTCCGAATTCTGGTCCTGTGTAGAGATAAACTGGAACTGCCATGACTTACCTTTTGTTACGCGATTAGTATGTGCGTACGAGATTTGAAAGAACTCCGACGATGCGGACTTCCTGACAGTAGATCGGATGGAATGCTTCGTTTTCCGGCTGGAGGCGGATGCGTGTTGCTTCTTTGAAATATCTTTTGAGTGTGATAGCGTCGTCGATTACTGCTACTACAATCTGACCGTCGATAGCTGCATCTGCCTGTTCGATGATTGCAAGGTCTCCTTCAAGGATTCCGGCATTCTTCATGCTTTCGCCTCTTACGTGAAGTGCAAAATAATTTTTTCCAGGTCTAATGAAAGGTTCTGTCAAAGTTACATAGCCTTCATAGTTTTCTTCGCAGAGAAGTGGTTTACCTGCTGCGATAGTTCCAATAACTGGAACTTTATCAAGGAACATGTTTGAATCTTTTTTGCGTTCGTCGATTAATACTTTGATGGAACGTGATTTTTTCTGCGTCTGTGTGATGAAGCCTTTTTTCTGTAAAGCTGTTATGTGATCCTGAACTGCGCGGATGGAAACACCAAAATGATCTCCGATTTCACGGACTGTTGGAGGGTAAGAATTTTCTTCCTGATAATCAGAGATAAAGTTTAAAATTTCCTTCTGTCTTTGTGTAATTTCTTTCATCGCAGTCCCCTTTTTTATAATTTGTTTACAGTTTTTGGCTAACTTCTGTTTTACAGATTTTGTTCAGTCTTTATGAAAGGCCAAGCTCTATTCGTCGTCAAACTTTGTGTCGAAAAGATTTTCGATTGCGCTTGCGGCTTCGCTTTCATCCGGTCCTTCAACTTTGAGTGTCATAGTTGTGTTGTAGCCTGCTGCCATTGTGATAACACCCATGATTGATTTTGCGTTTACAACAATCGAATCTTTTTCAAGTGTGATTTCTGAAGTGAATTTATTTGCCATCTGGGCAATCAATGTTGCAGGTCTTGCGTGAATACCTGCTCTGTTTTTAACTGTTAAAATTTTTTCTACCATTTTCTTACTTCTCCATTAGTATGTGTATCTTACTATAAATCTCGTTTAATATCTATCATCCTGGCCATAATAAGCAGCCTGGGCTTCTCCAGTTTCGATCCATTTGAGGACGTTCTGGTTAAAGTCGCGTGCTGAGTTATAACCCATCTTCTTGAGACGCTCGTTCATTGCGGCTGCTTCGATGATGATAGGAAGGTTTCGTCCAGGCTTTACAGGAATTTCGATGGCTGGAATTTTTACGCCAAGGAGGTCCATTGTGCGCTGGTTTGTTCCGATGCGGTCGTAGATTTTGTTTGAGTCCCACTCTTCGAGTTCTACGATGAGCTGAATCTCTTTCTGTTCACGAATGGCACCGACACCGTAAAGTTCTGAAACGTTAATGATTCCCAAACCGCGAATTTCCATATGGTGAGAGATCAAAGAGTTTGCACCCTGGCCGAGAATTGTATTACCGTTAACACATCTGATTTCTACGATATCATCTGCGACAAGACGGTGGCCACGTTCCACCAAATCAAGAGCAGTCTCAGACTTACCAACGCCCGAATGACCGCATAATAAAATTCCCTCACCAAAAACTTCTACTAAAACGCCGTGCATAGTTTTTCTAGGCGCGAACACGTTTGAGAAAAGTCTGACGAGGCGGTTTGAAAGTTCTGTTGATTCAAGGTCTGTTACGAGAACTGCGCAGCAAGTTTCTTCTGCGAGGTCCATAAAAGCCTGTGAAGGTTCGAGGTTGTGTGCAAAAATGCAGCATGGAATTGCAAAAGAGAAAAGCTGCTTGATAGTTTCCATCTTTCCTTCAGACTCAAGCTTGTTGAGATAGGCAACTTCACCACGACCAAAAAGCTGAACGCGCTGATAAGCAAAACTCTCGTAAAAACCAGAAAGCGCAAGTCCCGGTCTGTTGATATCAGGAACTGTGATAGGACGGTTGAGTCCTTTTCTTCCGCAGACACAGCGTAAATTGATTTCATCATGTCCGTGGAGTTCCAGAGAGAGTAAGTCTAAAACTGTAAATTTCTTATCAGCCATATTAATATACTATACACTTTCATAGACCAAATAGCAAGTCAAAAAGCAGGTGGAACTAAAATAATAAAATTTTACTTTTGAGAAAAACGGTGTTATTATTATTTATGTCGGAACTGTAAGTTCCATTTAAAAATACGCCGAAAGGCACAAGAGAGGTTTAATTATGACTAAATCAATTAATGCAGTAGGTTTTGACCTTGAACAGAAGCAATCAGACATGATTGAAAAGAAACTTGAGCGCATTAAATACGCTGATGATCTTATCATAGACTTGATTCTTCGTGTAAAACACGAAAAAGAATATAACTTTGATATCGTAGCAAATTTCCGCTGGGGAGTTCAGGCTCACGTAACATCGGATGACTTTGATTTTGCTGCAGCCCTCAACAAAGTTATGGACATTCTTGACCAGAAGATCAAAAAGGAAAAGGATAAGATTCAGGGAAGATAAGGGATGAAAAAAGACGGCGCGAGCCGTCTTTTTTTTTGGAGGTGGAATTTTGGGATTTGTGGAATTTGGGGAAGGTTTTTGAAATTTGAATATTTATTGAATTGAAAAAGTTAATTTTTCAAAAGCCATTTATGAATCGGAATGACGTCTATTTTTGTTCCATCGATATCCAGTGTTTTTTCTTCCTGTCGGGTAATGATAAAAAAGTGCTTTGCATCTGGTAAACTCTTTGCAGCCTCGATGAGAGATTTTATTTCACGGTCACTTGAAATATTTGAAACAGAATAAGCAACCTGAATGACTTCGCCAGTTTCTTCTACAAAAAAATCTGCATCTACATTTTTACTTTTTAAATAATAT
>JAGHSB010000165.1 GCA_018066075.1 Candidatus Treponema scatequi | reverse complement strand
GAATAATACTTAAATAAAAATATACGACCTCCGGGAGCGCCAGTCATTTACTCCTTTTGACTGGCGCTTTTTTTTTCGCTAAAATGGAATTATGTCAGGTGCAAAACCGCTCGTAATTTTCACGACTCTTCTTATCGAAAAATCTCCTCAGGCACTCCCGCTTGGAGCCGCATGTGTCGCGTCTTCTGTCAAACACAGTCCGCTTACAAAAGATTTGTGCGATGTAGAACTTGTCTCTTTCTGTAAAGAAGATAACCATGATGCATCTTACATTGCCTCAGAACTTCTCAAAAAAAATCCGAAGATTGTCGGCTTTTCTGTTTTCGTCTGGAATCGTGTCGTTCTCGAGAAGGCTGCTGTTCTCTTAAAAGAAAAAGGCGTCAAAGTTATTGCAGGCGGACCAGAAGTTACAGCGCGCCCTGAAAGTTTTTCGTCGTTTGATTTTGCAGTAAGCGGTGAAGGCGAGTTTGTCGTTCCGAATGTGATAAAAAATCTTTTAGTGGAATCTGGTAATTCGCAAAATCTCGCGCCGGGTAAAATTCCACCTGCAGAAAAAACTCACGAAGGCTCATATAACTTTTCAAAAACAGACAACTCACAGTCTTCATCCTGTGCCGACCTCCCACAAACTTCTCCATATCTTGACGGGACACTCGATCCGTCACTTTACGGCGGCGCTCTCTGGGAACTTGCCCGTGGCTGTCCTTTCAAATGTTCTTACTGTTATGAATCAAAAGGTTCTAAAAAAGTGCGTCAGTTTGCGCTCGACCGGATTGAAAAAGAACTCGAACTCTTTGCAGAAAAAAAAGTCAATCAGGTTTTCGTTCTTGATCCGACTTACAATGCAAATAAGGAACGGGCTGTAAAGCTTTTGAATCTCATTGCAAAAAAAACTCCTGATACATTTTACTATTTTGAAGCCCGTGCAGAGTTTATTGACCGTCAGCTTGCGCGTGCTTTTACAAAGATTCCGTGTGCGCTTCAGATCGGACTTCAGAGTGCAGATGAAAATGTTCTGCGGCTTGTGAACAGGCCTTTCAACAGAAAGCAGTTTGTAAAAAACATTTCGATATTAAATGAAGAAGGTGTAGTTTTCGGGCTTGATGTGATTTACGGTTTGCCCGGAGATACTTTTAAAGGATTTAAGAACAGCGTTGATTTTGCTGTTTCACAGTATCCGAACAATCTTGAGATTTTCTGTCTTTCAGTTTTGCCTGGAACAGATTTGTATGACCGCGCATCAGAATTGAAACTCACTTTCGAAGAAGTTCCACCATATCACATAATAAAATCAGAAACCTATTCACCTGACGACCTCGAAAAATCAGAACGCATCGCAAAAGCATGCAGCGTTTTCTACAACGAAGGCCGCGCAGTTCCATGGTTTAACACGATTTTGCACGCGTGTTCAATGCGCGCGTCAGATTTTTTTGCAGAGTTTTATGATTTTGCGACTAAGCTTTCGGGCGTAAAAGAAAAATTTTTTAGTGGAACTTGCACAGCCGGCCACTCGGAAATAGAGACTTTGCAATGCGAGTTCGTAAGCTATAAATTCCACCAGAAAAAACTCGACCGCCTTTTAGACGCAGCCCTCGACATAATCCATTTTAACGGCGCATATTCCAGAAAAACAGATACCGGAAAATCTGAGTCAGTCACTTTGAAATATCCGGCAGAGTACATCGATTCTGAATATGCCATGGATTTGAACTTTTTCGTTAAAAATGTGAAGAAACATGCAGACCGCATAATTTTATAGAAAAAAGTTGTTTTTTTGGTAAAACGGGTTTATTATTAAAATACTATGACTTTTGAAGAGATTTTTCCTAACATTATTCCAAACCGCGAAGAAACAGTAAAAAGATTTTCAGGCAACCTTGATCTGCTTGAAAAATTCGTAAGAAAATTTCCCCAGGACGAAAACTGGCTGAAATTTAAAGAAATCGTAGCAAAAGACGACTGGTCTCAGATGGAAATGGTTGCTCATACGCTCAAGGGCTATGCAGGAAACATTGGTTTTACTAAGCTTTTTGAGCCTTGTGCCGAAGTTGTAAAACTTATCCGTGAAGGAAATCAGGATAAAGCTAGAGAAGTTGTTCCACAGGCAATTGCTGCCGGTGAAGAAATCGAAAAATACATAAGTCAGTTAGATTAGAGAAGAGAGAGTTCTTTTAATCGTAGAGACAATCTGATTAAGGAGTCAGTTTAATGGCAGGACAGAGAAATAAAATCATCATCATCGACGATGTTGAATTAAACCGTACAATTTTAGGCGAAGCATTTTCCAAAAAATATGAAGTTCTTGAAGCTCAGGACGGTGCTGAAGGCCTTGAAAAAATATTTGCCAACGAAAATGAATTGGCAGCAATTTTCCTCGATATCATCATGCCAGAAATGGATGGTTTCTCGGTATTGCAGGAACTCGAATTGAAAAACGTAATGAGAAAAATTCCACTTTTCATCATTACTACAGAAACAACAGACTATGTTGTTGAAAAAGCATATAACTATGGTGTAATCGATGTTATTCAGAAGCCATTCAATCTTTTGATCATCGAACGCCGTGTTGCAAATATCATCGAACTTTTCGAAAACAGAAATCACATCGCACAGCACATTGCAGAAAAACAGAACGCTGCAAAAGCTGCTTTTGATGCAGGTGACTCTGCGACAGAAAAATACAAGAAGGCTCTCGATGATATTGCAAAAATCATGAACGAGACTTCAAAATAATTTTTACAAATGAAAGATTCTTTTAAATCAGTAGCATGTACTCCAGATAATTCGCGCTTTGAAAATTCCATCAAGCGCGAATCTGCTTTATATGACCGTGGTAACGACATCCGCACGGATTTCGAACGCGATTACACTCGTCTTTTACACTGCCAGGCTTACCGCCGTCTCAAGCACAAGACTCAGGTTTTCTTTGCGCCTCACAACGATCATGTCTGTACGCGAATGGAACATGTTCAGCACGTTGCCTCGGTTGCAACTACAATCGCAAAATATCTCGGACTCAATGACCAGCTCACTCAGGCAATCGCAACAGGCCACGACATCGGTCACGCACCTTTCGGTCACTTTGGTGAAGAATGCTTAAATAAAATCCTCGGAGTCCCCGAAGAAAAAAATGCTCCGAAAAAATTCTGGCATGAAAGAAACAGTCTTTTCTTTGCAGATTACATTGAAACACTTTCAGATCCGTACGGCGACCAGATTAATCTTGATTTGACTTACGCAGTTCGTGACGGTCTCATCTGTCACTGCGGAGAAATCGACCAGCAGGCAATCAAGCCTCGTGAAGATAAGATTGATTTGTATTCGATAAAACGACCGGGACTCATTCAGCCGTATACATGGGAAGGCTGCGTTGTAAAAATTGCAGATAAGATTGCGTTTTTGGGACGCGATATAGAAGACGCAAAAGATTATGGAATTATCGACGAAGCAGCATATCGTCAGGTACTTGAAATCGTAGGTGAAACTTTAGGCTTCAGTGAAAATGCGCAGAAGATGGCAAATCAGAAGATGGCAGTAAACACAACTGTTCTGATCAACGATTTGATTGTTGATATGTGCAAGCGAAGTTCACCGGAGACAGGTCTTGCGTTTAGTGAAGAATATTTTAAATTTATTATGGAACTTAAAAAGTTCAGCTACGCAAAAATCTACAAACACTATCGCCTTCAGAAATTTCAGGACTACGCAAAACTTATCCTCGACACAATTTACGAAGTCCTCATGAATGCCGAAGTCTACATCAAATCAAACAAAGCCGCCGTAGAAGCCAAACTTTCCGAAATCGTAGCCGGCGCTTCCCGCTACGAACTTTTATTCAAAGAATTTGAAAACTGGCTTTCAAAATATTCCAACTACAAAACCCGTTTTGACAAAGACTACAAGAAAAACCGTCACATCAAAACAGCCCAGGTTTTCGACGTTGAAAACTCAGAAAGCTACCAGAAGTGCGTAATTGAGTTTATTTCGGGGATGACGGATCAATTTGCCATGGAAAGTTATAACGAGATAATCCAGTTCTGATAATATTCAAAAATGACTTTCTCTGAAAAAAATATTTGAAATAAATCTTTTGAAAAAAATAAAAAAATCTGCTCCCGCAAAAAACTCGTCTAATCCTCCGTTGCTTGCGGCTTGCGAAGTGGAAAGATTAGCGCCTTAAGAAACTCCGGTTAGCCAATTTTTTGCTCCGCAGATTTTTTTCATCTTTTCCGAAAATGATTTCAGATGAATTTTTCAGAGAAAGTCATTTTTGTATCTTTTCAAATTGAATTATCTCGTTCTAAAACTTTCTTTCATAAAAGATGGCAGGAGAATGGAATCATAGAAAGAATCTGTGCTGACAAAAATGGTTCGTGGATTATTAGGTAAGCAGAATTAGGAATTAAGAATGCAGAATTGGGAAAAGAAAAAATTGGAAGATGTCTTTTAGTTTATCCTAAAAATATCCCAACAACATACAATGGCTTCTGTATTCGATTTAGGAAAGATTATAATGATTTGGATGCAAATTTCCTTTTGCATTATATGAAAGCAGAAAGTTCGTTCCCTGGAAGAAGTCTACACAAAGCAGCTTGCTAACTGCGACGAATTAAAACAAGCCTTTTTAGCAAAAGCATTTAATGGAGAGTTGTAATTTAGCGGAAAACAAGGGAATTTAGCGGAAAATTTCCCTTATTTTCTCCAATATGCACAAAATATTAAAAATATTGTGCATAACTTGACAATATGCACAAACTGTCGGAAAATAAACTTAATGACAAAACTTCCTTTGTCATTTTTAATGCAATTACACTGGGAGAGGCAAAGGAATCTTCAGAAATTGAAAATATCGTTACCACCTTTGATGAAATCTTTAAGGAAATGAGTTACGCAAAAACTAATCCTGCATCAAAAGAAGTTTTGAATTATCGGCAGGCCATGCTTCGCGGTTTTGAATTGATCAAAGAAAACGGATTTTTAAGTGCAAATCACATAATTGAAATTCATCACATTGTTGAACCAGAAGCTGGTGATTTACGCAAACTTCCCGGCACGGTTATTATGAACACAAAGACTGGCGAAGTTTTGCATACACCACCTCAGAATTATGAAGAAATCAGTGATTATCTGACTAATCTTGAAAAATACATAAACATGCCTGAACTGGAAGATACTGATCCTATTCTAAAAATGGCAGTAATTCATTTTCAGTTTGAATCTATCCATCCTTTTTATGATGGAAACGGAAGAACCGGCCGTATGCTGAATATTCTATATCTTACTCTTTCAAAAAAACTTGATATTCCTATTC
>JAGHSB010000265.1 GCA_018066075.1 Candidatus Treponema scatequi | reverse complement strand
GTCTCTGTGAATCCATTTTTGAATAAAACATCTTCTTGTTTTTGGCAATGGGAATATTACATCAATCATTTTTTTAAGAGCTTTATAACTTGTTACTAACACAGGATTTGAATCAAAAAGGGTATGATTCTCTATTGCTCGTTCATCTATGAACTTGTGAAGGTTTGCAGATGCTTTTTCTTTCAAATGCTTGCTGATAACAATTTCATCATAGAAAACAAGAAGCATTCCGACATCACATAATAAAATTGAATCTCTGATAGCTTTCTTTTCAGAATCGGAAAATGGATTTCCTGCTTTTTGAGCCATTTTGGATAGATTGTTAAGAAGTTGCTTGTTTGCTTGACTTGGAGCCTTTGTTAATGAAGGAAGAATGAAATTATTGTGGGCACAGGCATTCCTGAGTTTTTTTGTCTGGAACAGTTCATTGTTTCTCCAAGTGACATTCAAACCGGACTTGGGAAAAGCTGCATAATAGTATTGCCAAAAAGAAATAAACTCTCCCATGGTTAGAAGCTCAACCATATGCCAGACCGACAAATCAGGATAGTGCCCAAGCAAAATACCTCGTCCATACTCATCGCTGACATTTTTTGTGTTTTGCTGTTTCTGAACAATACTCTTGAATTTACTGTCTAATACAGGATCTTGGGCCAAATAGGAAGATACAACGGAATAACCATCATCTTTTGAATTTTCAGAACAGTCGTAATTCATTTCGAGTTTTGCAGAAAACTCAATGTCAATTGTCATCGGCAGAATTATCTGACGAAGGGCAAAATCAAGCTTTGACAATTCTTGTAGATGCTTAAAAGATGTTCCTTTTATATACTTTTTGCTTTGTCCGTTATATTCACATAAACCAAGGTACGATGAAAGCCTGTAATAATTTACATGATTACTCAAATAATCTTCCGCTTCCTTTATATCAGAAACAATTATTCCAGCACTAATGAGGGATTGGACTTGGGCATGAATATCTTGCTTTGGTTGCTTCATACAAACCTCAACTAATACTATCATAATACCTTCACAATTACCATCATTCGTCATTAACACAAAGCAGAACGGCATTTCCGTTAAACTACAAGTTTAATGACTGTTTTCTCCGGGACTATTAAAGTTTCTCATGTATACGGAGGAAAAAATGAATTTAAAAGAAGCATTTAGATTTCAGAACAAGCTTTCATCTCTTATGGAAGAAGTTGAGAATATTATCAGAATTCCTGCAAATATTACAAAAGTACAGAGTACCTTACAGTGCAGTAAAGTGGTAAAAGGAACTCAGGATATTGTTTCATATGCAGTTCCTGCAACTGACTATGCAGAACAAATAACAGAATTAACATCCTTTCTGATGTTTTTGCTTGGAGAAAAGGAGAAACTGTATTCTGAAGTTCAGAAAACAAAGGCTACACTGGATATTGATATCGACAGCGAAACTGCCATGAATGCCAAAAGACAGGAAATAGCATCTTACTTTAAGTCAATGAACGATATTCGTAGCTCTGAAAAGTTGCTTGTAGGTGAAGGTGTAGGATACACTTTCAATACAGATGGCAATCAGGTTCCGTTCAAATGCGATTTGAAGAAAGTTACAACAATCAATTTTGACAGAAACAAAATCAGAGCCTATTTGGAGAAGCTCCACAAGATTTCTGATTCGGTTTCAGAAAAACTGGATATCGCACTTGTAACATCAAATGTTGCATACGAGGCTCCTTTTGATGTGAACGCCAGTTTAAACGATATTTTTGAAAACTTTATGCAGACTGAGTAAAAATCAGTCTGCTGTAAGTATAGGAAGCGTAGTTTGATGTGAAAGTCGGTTCAGGTGCAGATGAATTATAATGCTGCATATTACAATTAAAGTAGTTTCTGCTTTGATTGTTCTTACCTAATTATTTACTGCTGATAACAGCCCAATTTACAAACAAGATGAGTTCAGTTGCTTCAGTAATCGATAATTCGTTTTTCACAAAATGTGAGATATCCTTAACTCGTTTTTCACAATCGGCATATTACGTTTCGTTTTTGATCAGAAAAATACTAAATTTTTATAATGAAAAGAGTTCTTTATTTATAAGACAGCAACTGAGAATTAAACTTCCTATACTTACTATAGCCAATAAAATATTTGAGCCGCAGCTCATCTGCGACTCTTCCTTAGCTACAAGAATGTCTTGAATAGGAACATTCAGAAGGTAACTTAAGGCAAAAAGGTTGTCCACACTTGGAAGTGTTTGTCCCCACTGCCATTTGTAAATGGCCTGAGGCTCTTCAAAACCGAAGTAGTTTTGAATGTCTTTTACGGAAAGATTTCTTTCTTTCCTAAGACGAACAATATTTCTGCCGGTTGCCTGTAAGTCAATAAAGGGAAAATAACCTGTTTTCATACAGGACCTCCTTTTGGGACCGACGTATAAAACATAATGAAAGAACAATGGAGCGTCAATTATGGATTACAGAATACCACT
>JAGHSB010000013.1 GCA_018066075.1 Candidatus Treponema scatequi | reverse complement strand
ACACTATAATAAACCTATGTACGAAATCGAACTTAAGGCACATGTACACGACAGAGAGAAAACTATCAGCCTGATAAACGGCTTTGCAGAATATTGTGGAACTACGATAAAAGACGATGAGTATCATCATTTCGAACTCAGTTCTGACCACAAAATCCCGGCCGGGCAAATTCCACCCGAAACAACTCACCTCACCTGCCGCTTTCGTCACGAAAAATACACCTACCCTGACAATACCACAAAAACTCAGGACCTTCTCACATACAAGAAAAAAGAACGCCGCACAAACAATGACGGCACAACTTACGAAGTCAACGAAGAAAATGAAACGATACTTTCTGATGCCTCTGCAGTAAAAAAACTCCTTCTCGACACAGGCTATGTTCTGGCCTACACAAAACACAAAGACGTAATGCAATGGACAACAAAAACTCCATACGGAGAAGCACATCTCGAACTCTGCGATATCCAATCTCTTGGAGACTTTTTAGAAATTGAAGTTGTTTCAGAAAACTGCAGCAATGAAAATGAAATCAGAAAAGAACTTGAAAACCTGATTGTCAAATCAGGTCTCTCGCTTTCTGATATAGAAAAAAAATATTACAGCGAACTGCTCAAGGAAAATAATAATGGTTGAAATTTCAAAATTTAAAAAAAGTGCACTTGCACAGCTCAAGGGAAGAAAAGCAATACCGTTTCTTGCTTTCTTAATTGTAAATCTTGTTAATTTGCTTTTCAATACAATATCAATTTTGTTTCCATCTTTAACAAAAACAATTCCATTGCTCTCATTGATCGAATCAGTTGTTACTATTTTCTTATTTTTTGCTGCAATTAAAACAATTTTCATTCTTGTAAAGAAAAATGAGCCTGTCACATTTTCTGACTATACATCCGGATTCGAACACGGATTTCAACCGCTGCTTGCAAACTGGTGGGAAACTCTATGGCTCATGCTCTGGATTTTAATTGCATTTATACCTCTCATTATTTATATGATAGTTACATCAGAAACAAATCTCATAGGTAAGCTTCCTTTGGCAGATGATTACACATCTGCTCTTCTTTACATAAAAGCACTCTTCTCATTGATAGCAAATGCAAGTCCAGTCGTTTGGTTTACATTTGCTGCATTGTTTATCGTTATTATCTTAAAATCACTCCAATATGAACATATCGATTTTATCATTTCTGAAAACAAAAAGCTTTCTGTAACCAAAGCATTAAGATTCAGCATTGAATTTATGAAAGGAAACTTGCTTTCAGGCTTTCTTCTTAAATTCAGTTTTATCTTCTTTTATGTAATTGTACGCTCTTCAAACTTACTCGTATTTCCGCTTAAAACAATAATGGCAGCAAAATATGCAAAAATTACATCGTATGCAATTTATTTTATTTTATATGCCATTTTTGAAGTTTATTATTATACAACATGGGCAAACTTCTATCTTGATGCAAAATCGAAGGCGATTGAAAAAGCAAAAATCAACGCACAGGAAATTTACAACAGCAATCAAAACTATTTTAACAATAATTCTGTCGATTTTGAAAATCCAAAAGAAATTGAAGATTTAATTGATAGATTATATTATAG
>JAGHSB010000057.1 GCA_018066075.1 Candidatus Treponema scatequi | reverse complement strand
GTATTTCACAGAGTTTAGGTTTACAAGTGGAATTTCGATGAACGAAGTTCCACTTGTAAAAATCAGAAAATCAAAAGACTGCGGTGAAATATTCCGTTAGGGGAAAATTCTTAGTGTTAATTTGGAGAACTTGGGGTATAATTATAAAACTATTAAACTTGGGGTCTGTCCCCGTGATTTAAATTTTGCATGGGGTCTGTCCCCCTGCTTTAAAATGGAGTTCAAAATGAAAAAATTATCAATCGTTTCGATTTTTTTAATGGCTGTTTTGTGCTTTTCGTCATGCGGTAAAAGTTTCCGTGACGGAGCTAAAGAAAAAGGCTTTAATTCTGGAATCGCTCTTGCTGCAGGTTCATTTCTTGATCCGAATGTAGCAAAGATTGTAAAAGAAAACAGCTATATTGTTGTTTCTGAAAACAGCATGAAATGGCAGAATCTTCGTCCGAACAAGACTTTCTGGAACTGGAACGACGTAGACCAGCTCATCAAGTTTGCAGATGAAAATGGAATGATCGTAAAATGGCATACTCTTTTCTGGCATCAGCAGAATTCAAACTTTATTTCATCAAACTGGACACGCGAAGAAGCTCTTGCTGCAATGGATGAGCATATTGAGACAATCATGACACGCTACAAGGGCAAAATCAAGGAATATGACGTTGTAAACGAAATGTTTGAAGAAGACGGTTCTTTCAGACAGAACGTATGGTACAAGACAATCGGACCTGACTATATCGAGCATGCACTTATCAAGGCACGCGAAGTTGACCCTGATGCTAAACTTTACCTAAACGAATACAACAACGAAGAAAAAGGAAACCGCAAGGCTGATGCAATGTTCAATTTTGTAAAGGACCTTAAGGACCGCGGAGTTCCAATTGACGGTGTCGGAATGCAGCTTCACCTTGATACTAGTTATAATTATAGTGAAGAAGCAGTAAGAAGAAACATTCAGCGTTATGCCGAAATCGGAATTGACATTTCGTTCTCAGAAGTAGACATTCGTGTTCCAATGGACAGCGTAGAAGCACACCAGGCTCTCCAGACAGAACGATATCTTTCACTTTATAAGCTCGCAGCAGAAAATTCCAACGTAAAAAGCGTAATTACATGGGGATGGACAGACAAAGGAAGCTGGATTCCGGCTACTTTCCCTGGAAAAGGCAGTGCACTCATGTATGACGCACAGGGTAAACCTAAACCGGTGTATAACGAAGTAAAGAAGTTCCTTTGCAAATAAATCATAAATTTTCTAATTTATGGTAAAAAAGTTCGTTTTTCGTTTGACATCATACTTATATTAGGGTACTATTAATAGAACGAACTATTCCATTATAATGCAAGGAGTGTAATATGCCACAATATGTATGGTTCATTATCCTCCCGGTTGCAGGAATTGTTCTTGGATGGACTATTCGCTGGCTTTATGCCAGATTTCAATTATCTGCGTCAGAGCAAAAGGCAGAACGTGTAAAACAGGATGCAATTAGAGAAGCTGAAGCTCAGAAAAAAGAAATTTTGCTAAATGCAAAAGATGATCTCATTCGTGAACGAAACCAGCAGGAACGGGAGAACCGCGAGCGCCGTGCCGAAGTACAACGTTATGAAGCACGCGTTAATCATAAAGAAGAATTGCTTGATCAGAGAGCTCAGGCTTATGACAAGCAGGACAAAGAATTAAACGAAAGAACAGTTGCCCTCGAAAAAAGAGAAGCAAGTGTTGCAATTCAGGAAGAAACTTATAGAAAAGAGCTTGAACGCATTTCCGGTCTTTCTGCACAGGAAGCAAAGGAACTCATTATCAAGAATCTTGAAAATGATGCACGTCATGATGCTCAGGCTTTGTTGAATAAAATCGAACAGGAAGCTCAGCTTACTTCTGAAAAGAAAGCAAGAGATATTCTTGTTACAACAATTCAGCGCATTGCTACAGAAACTACAAGCGACATGACAGTTGCTACAGTTTCACTTCCATCAGATGAAATGAAGGGTAGAATCATCGGTCGTGAAGGCCGTAACATTCGTACTCTTGAAACTCTTACTGGTGTAGACATCATCATCGATGATACTCCGGAAGCAGTTGTAATTTCATGTTTTGACCCTGTACGAAAAGAAATTGCAAAGGAAGCTCTCGAGCGCCTTATTTCGGACGGACGCATTCATCCGGCTCGTATCGAAGAAATCGTACAGAAAGTTACTCGTGAAGTACAGAACAAGATTTATGAAGAAGGTGAAAAAGCTCTCTTCGATCTTGGAATTCATAATATGCCGACTGATGGCGTTCGCGCTCTTGGTCGTTTGTATTTCAGAACAAGTTACGGACAGAACGTTCTTGTTCACTCAAAAGAAGTTGCTTTAATCGCAGGAATGCTTGCAGCAGAACTTGGTGCAGACAGGGAACTTGCAAAGAGAGCAGCAATTTTACACGATATCGGTAAAGGTGCTGAAAACGATTCAGATCAGAACCACGCAGAAGTTGGTGCTGAAATGGCACGCAAGATGGGAGAAGATCCTCGCGTAATCAACGCAATTGGAGCTCACCATAATGACATCGAACCGAACGGTGTAGAAGCAATTCTTGTACAGATTGCAGATGCTATTTCTGCTGCACGTCCAGGTGCAAGACGCGAAACAGTTGATAACTACGTTAAACGTCTTGAAAATCTCGAAGGCATTGCAGAAAGCTTCAACGGTGTAGAAAAAGCTTACGCTATTCAGGCAGGTCGCGAACTCCGCATCCTCGTAAATAACGAAAAGATTCCAGACCTAGAAGTAAAAGAACTTGCAAGAAAGATCGCCAAACAGATCGAAACCGATTTAAAGTACCCGGGTCGCATCAAACTCACAATGATACGCGAAACCAGAATCGTAGAATACGCAAGATAGTGTTTCTGGGGTTTTCAATAGACCCGATTAAAAAAGAAAGGGACTTAAGCTTATAACTTAGGTCCTTTTTTTTATGCTTGTTAAACTAAGAATAGATGTAATATGAAAATACGAGAAGGAAGGCAGTGACTGTCAAAAACACTCTGAGTTCGGACCTTATAGTTTCACTACCGAACTCAGCGTGTAGCGACGCCAGCTAGCGGTTTTGACAGTCACTGACTGACTGGAAGTATTTTCATATTAAGTATTATTTGAGATTAGCGAACTCAGTGTGTAGCGACGCCAACTAGCGGTTTTGACAGTCACTGACTGACTGGAAGTATTTTCATATTAGGTCTTGTTTTAGATCTGTGTTAATATTTTTATCTGAACGCCAGCCTGAAATAGATGGAAAGAATATTATCATACTCATCATACCCACGCGGCATAAATCTGTACGAAATACCCGCTGCCGGGATAGTTCCACCACCTTTGAAGAAATCATATTCCATTGCAAACTTGAAACCGTTTCCCCATTTTGTTTTTCTTGCTTCGGCGTATTCATCAGAAAGTTTTATGAAGTCAGCACGATAGCCTAATGCATAGGCGAGAGTGAAAGAAAGATTTCCCCATCCTGGATAAAACTGAAAGCCAAGGCAGAATGCATAGTCAATGCAGTTGCAGTTATAATCTTTGTTGAATGCAAAATCAGAACATGTTTCAAAATCAAAAACCATGAAAAGAGGCTCTGCAAATTTGAGCGTAAATCCGACATCTCCGCCAAGAATTACTCTTCCGTATTTATCATTCGACATCCGTTCGTGGTTGTTCCACTGTACTGAATCACCATAAAATGGAATGTCAGCGCCGAGTGCAAACTGAAAGCCGAAGAATTTTCTATCTTTTTCTTCGCGGGCAAAAGCGAGGGAAGAGATTATTAAAAGTGGAATTAATAAAAACAGTTTCTTTTTCATAATACTATTATCGGTTTGAAAACTGGGGTACTTGACAATAGTTTGATATAAAACTAATATAGCATTGTCAGATATGTTTGATATCAAACTATTAATTCTGAATGATTAAGGAGTTCAAAAGTCTATGAACGTATTAAATAAATCAAAAGCTGTTAAATGCTTAGTTGCATTATCTCTTGCATCTCTTGCTTTGACGGGATGCTCAAAAAATAAATCTAAAGCAGTTACTGGTGGAACATCAAAATCAATTGCAGTTTTTGTTCCTGGAATTATTGCTGATTCTCCAATCTATGCAAAAATGGTTGAAGGCGTTCAGAAAGCAGTTGAAGAAAACAATAATGATGCGGATAGAATGCATCCGGCTTCTGTAAAAATATTTGAAGCAGGAACTGATCAGACTCAGTGGTCATCACAGCTAACAGCACTTTGTGCAGAAGCAAAATACGACTGCATTATTTCATCAAATCCGTCACTTCCAGAACTTACAGAGCCGCTTACTAAGCAGTTCCCTTCTCAAAAATTTATTCTTCTTGATGCAATGAAAGAAGGAAATGAAAATATTACAACTGTAAGATATAAACAGGATGAAGCAGCTTTCATCTCGGGTTATATTGCAGGCATGATGTCGAAGAGTAAAAAAATCGGTTTGATTACAGCACAGGAATATCCTGTTATGAATGAAATCATTCTTCCGAATTTTGAAAAAGGTTCTAAAGCTGCAGGACTTACACAGAGTGTTGATTTTAGAATTGTTGGAAACTGGTACGATGCAAAGAAGGGAGCAGAACTTGCTGATGCGATGAGCGCTTCTGGAGTTGATGTAATTCTTCCGATTTGCGGTGGAGCTTCGCAGGGAGTTGTTGCAAGTGCAAAAGAACATAAGACAATGCTCTGCTGGTTTGATTCCAATTCTTATTCTTCGGCTCCTGGTCTTGTAATTTCATGTGTTTCAAGTCTTCAGGAAAAACTTGCAAAAGAAATGACTTTGAAATTTTTGAAAGATGAAATTAAATGGGGAACTTATACAGAGCTTGGAATGAAAGACGGATATGTTAAACTTGTTGATGATGATCCGCTTTACATTGAAACAGTTCCAGAAGACATAAGAAAAAAGGTTAACGAAGAAATTAAGAAGATATGCGATTAGTTTTATCTCACATTTCAAAATATTTCGGCAAAAAGGTTGCCCTTGATGACATAAGCGTGTCGATGTCATCAGGCAGCCTTTACGTATTTACAGGTGAAAACGGCGCCGGAAAATCTACCCTCGCGAAAATTATTTCTGGAAAACTTGATTATGAAGGAGAGGTTATTTCAGATGGAATTTTTCAAAACGACATCACTTCAAAAACAAACATCACTTCAAAACCCGCGGGACTTTTAAATGTTCAGATAGTTTCGCAGACACCGGTTGTTGCTGAATCAATCACTGTAAAAGAAAATATTTTTCTTGGAATTAAAGAGACAAAAGAAAACCGCAGACAGCTTGATGAAAATATTGTCAGATGGACAGAAGGATTTGATGTCAATTCTTATGTAAAAGATATCGGCGGTGCTGCAAGATTTTATACTTCACTGATGCAGGTTTTTTTGAAACCGTTTGATGTTTTGATTCTTGATGAGCCGGGGGCTTATCTTGATTCAGAGCAGAGAAGAAGACTGTTTGAAAAACTTTCAAATCTTAAAAAAGAAAATAAAATCATAATCGTAATTAGTCATAACAAAAAAGAAATTATAAACTATGCAGATGAAGTAATTCTCTTAAAAAAAGGAAAGATGGAAAAACATTTTTCTGATGTGTCAAAGAAATCTGAAGAAGAGAAAAATAAAATCGTAAGTGAAATTAAAGCTTCGATTGAAAATGTTGGTGAAAACAACGACGTAACTTCAAAAAGCGGTGACAATGTAAAAACAGATGCCACTTCAAATACCCGCGTCACTTCGGAAACAAACATCACTTCAAATACCCGCACGTCTTCAAATTCCACTTTCTCATTTACAGTTCAAAACCTGTCATCTCGTCCAGTAAACATGCCCCTTATTGAAAACATTTCTTTCTCGGTTACATCCGGTACGATAACTTTAATCAAAGGACTTGCAGAATCCGGACTTCTTACACTTGAAGACGCGCTCACTGGAATGCAGAAAAACAAAATATCAGGCATTTTTACTTTTTCAAAAAATAACAGCAGGACATCTGTTAAAGAACTTTCTCCTGATTTTGTACGCAATAAACTCTCAAAAAAACTAGGACTAAAAATCGCAGTCGTTCCAAGTAACAAAATATTGCGTGCATCAAATCCAGAACTTACAGTTGAACAATTGATGATGACTTCGTCAGTTCCACTTAAAATAAAATCTCTTGATGAACATATTTCAAAAATAATCAAAGCTTCAGGTCTTGATATCGATAAAACTCAGAAAGTTAAAAGTCTTTCAGGCGGAATGCTTCAGCGATTAATTCTTGAACGAGAATTGAGTTTTAATCCAGATATTCTGATTATGTGTGAGCCGCTTGCAGGACTTGATATGCAGAAAACTGAAATCATTATCAATAAAATAGTTGAGGTAAAAAATCGTGGCGGTGCAGTTTTAGTTTTGAGTACTGAAGATTTTACGCATGATGTTTTTGACAGACGATTTAAACTTGAAGGAGGCCGGTTATGCTAGATTTTTTCACTGGTGTTTTAAGTTCATCGTATTATACTGGTCTCTTTTTGAATATGTTCGTGCTGATGTCTTTTAGTGCAATCGGTAACTGCATTTCTTTGAAGTCTGGTTTTTATAATCTTGGCGGAGAAGGACAGATTTATTTAAGCGGTTTTGTTGCTGCAATTTGTCTTGTTAAGTTTTCATTTTTGCCGCCTGTATTGAATGTTACGATTTCACTTTTAATTTCTGTTTTGTCTTCTTGTACTCTCGAATTGATTTCGGCTTTGATAAATGATTTTAAGAAAGTCGATGTTCTTCTGACAACTTATCTTTTATCATCTGCATCGATTTTCATTCTTGATTACCTTGTCGGAAATGTTTTCAGAACAAAAGAAGGAAATCTTCTTGCGACAGATTTTATCGATGAAAGCGTCAGGTTGAAATCTATTCTGCCTCCGTCGCCTCTTAATGTCTTGATTTTTGCTGTTCCTGTTTTGTGTGTTGTGTTCTGGTTTCTTCAGAATAAAACTATGTGGGGAAAGCGTTCTGCCGTGTGGGGAATCTCGAATGAGTTTGCGATTTATTCTGGTTTCTCATACCGAAAAAATATTTACAGCTTGATGGCAGTCGACGGCGTGCTTCATGGGTTTACGGGATTTGCAGCAGTTATTGGAACTTACTTTACATGTCATCAAAGTTTTAGCTCCGGAATGGGCTGGAACGCTTTGACTTGTGCGCTTCTTGCAGGTAAAAATCCGCTTCTTGTAATTCCATCGGGACTTTTTCTTTCGTGGCTTTATACTTCAAGTTCGAGGTATTCGTTGATTCATAATTTTGGATTTGATATGGCCGGAATTATTCAGGGACTCGTTATTTTCTTTGTCGCAGCAAATATGACTTTTGCAGAGGGTGGAATAAAGAAGACTTTTTGTAAAATTAAAATTTTTGTTAAAAAGATTTTTGCTCGAAAGGAGGTTGAGTGATGGGTGTAATTCTTTCAATTCTCGCTTCGATTATGCCTCTTGTGATTGTTTCGATTGCTGCGCTTTATTCCGAATATGCTGGAAGAATGGTTTTCTTTATTGATGGGCTTGTAACTGTGAGCGCATTTATCTGCTATGCCGTAGCTGTTAAGACGGGAGTTTTTGCATTTGGAATTTTACTTTGCGTGATTTTGCCGGCTTTGTTTGTTTTTGCAATCTGTCTGATAGTTGAAAAGTTTAACCTCAATTCTTTTATTGCATCGCTTTCTGAAAATATTTTTCTTCTTTCGATTGTTACCTGTTTTTCTGTTTTGATTTTCAAGACACGAGGCGTTCTTGTTTCTGAAAGTTTTGGTTTTGATCAGAGTGCATTTCGTGTAGTTTCGATTTTGAGTGGAATTTTCGTATGTGCACCTTCCATTTTATTTTTAAGAAAATCAAGACATGGATTATATCTGAGAATTACCGGAAGTGATGAAAGCGTTTTGGAAAATGCCGGAGTAAATCCTGCAAAATATAGAATCGCTTCGTGGGTAATTGCAAGTGTACTCAGTTCTGTAGTTGGCGTTCTTCTGCTTTTGAGGCTTTCAAGTTTTGTTCCGTATATCTCTGGCGGAATCGGATGGATTGCGCTTGCGATTGTATTTTTAGGAAACAAGAAAGACTGGCGAGTCATTCTGATGGCGGCGGTTTTTGGCTTGATTCAGTATGCGGCAAATAATATTCAGAATGTTGAGATGTTTAAAAATATTCCGAGTGCGGTACTGCTTTCGCTTCCGCATTTGATTTGCGTGCTGATGATTGTGATTGTTCCGAAGAGAAAATAAGATGGAAGAAAATTAAATTCTTCTGGCAGTTTTTCATCATAAGATTTCGGTTTTATAAATTCCACCTGAACAAAAAAAACGCCACGAAATTTATCGTGGCGTTAATATTTTAAATGGTTATCAATTTAAAATTGGATTAGTAGTTTTTCAAAATCTCTGTGAGTTTTTCTTTTCCGATGATTCTGAAGAAACCGCCGAGACGTGGTCCCTGATCTTTTGCAACGAGAGCCTGGTACAAAGCAGTGAAGAGCTGTTTTGCATCGATGCCCATGTCTGTTGCGATGTCATACATTGCCTGCTGACATTCTTTATCAACTGTGAATGTGTCGAGTTTTGGAACAACTTCGTCGCGAACACGTGCAACTGCTTTTGACATTGTGTCATCGAGGTCTGCTTTTGATCCGTCGTTGCGGAGAGCGAAACAGAAGTCTGGAGCGCAGTCTGGAGCTGAGTGCTGTACCCAGAACCATGCACATGCCATTCTTCTTCTGAGTCTTTCTTCCTGTTCTGGTTTTACGTCACCGAGTGATTTGATTACTGCATCGATGTCGCCAGAGTATGTCTGAAGAAGTGTTGTAAGCATACGGAATGTAATCTGGTATGGCATTGTTTCAGGAATCTTTCCGTCAATCTGAGAAAGGATGTAGATTTTCTTTTCTTTGTTGAACTGTTCGTCGTTCTTTGCCTTGTCGATTCCGTATACGATTCTTTCTGTCTTGTCGTAGTCTTCGTAAACTTTGAGTACGTCGAGGTCGAAAGAAATTGCAAATTCTGTGTTAGGGCGAGTTCCTGCAAAGAGGTAGCGGAGAACTTCTGCCTGATAGATGTCGAGAGCATCAGGAAGAGCGATTACTTTTCCTTTTGATGAAGACATTTTTCCAGGAACGCCTTTGAGGTTTACAAAGTCGTAACGCATTGTAACAGGTGCGTCCCATCCGTAAATCTTTTTTGAAACGAGTTTTGCTGTGTCGTAAGATCCGCCAGGACTGATGTGATCTTTTCCACCTGGTTCGAAAACAACTTTTTCTTCGTTCCATCTCATCGGCCAGTCAACGCGCCAACCGAGTTTAGCGCCTTTGAATGTTCTGATGTCTGCAGTTTCTGTGTTACCGCATTCGCATTTGTATGTGATTCCGTATTCGCCGTCGTAGTCTGTGATTTCTGTTGTGTCTTTAGAACACTTGCCGCAGAAAATTGCTACTGGCCAGTATACGTCTTCTTTTTTCATTTTGTGTGCATCGTCGCGATATTCGTTAAGGCATTCCTTGATAAGTTCGCGGTTCTGCATAGCCTTGCGCATTCCTTCTGTGTAACGGTTTGCACGATAGCGGCTTGCCTGGTAAAGGAATTCTGGCTGGATTCCGACGCGTGGAAGCTGCTGTTCGATGTCAACTTCGTGGTGGCGTGCATAGTTTTCGTTTCTTTTTGTTGTATCTGGAACTTCTGTAATAGGGAAGCGGAGATATTTTTCAAGGATTTCTGGGTCCGGCATGTTTGCAGGAACTTTGCGGAATACGTCGTAATCATCCCAAGAGTAGATGAAGCGGACATTCTTGCCGCGGTCGCGAAGTGCGCGAACAACCAGGTCTACAGTAATGATTTCACGGAAGTTTCCAAGGTGAACTGTTCCAGAAGGAGTAATTCCAGAAGCACAGGTATATGAATCAAGCTCGCCTTTTTCTCTGATAATGTTGTCAGCCATCTGGTCAGCCCAGTGGCAAAGTAAAGGATCTCTTTTGTTTTCGTTGTTACTCATAATGCGAGATATTATATAGAAAAGACTAGGGTTAGTCGAGTGGAATGCGGAATTCGGAATGCGGAATGTGGAATGCGGAAAGCGGAATTATATTTTGGGGTTTAGTGAGAGTTTATTGATATTCAGGGTAATTGTTGTGTAGATGACAGATGAAATAAACTGAATTATAATAGTGGGTGATTATATTGTAAAAGACAGGAGATGCGGTTATGTTCACTTTACTTACTAAGATTTTCATTAAAAACAGGGATGATGTTACTAATCCTAAGGTCCGCGAGGCTTATGGAACGCTTTCTGGGGCTTACGGGATTTTTTTGAATATTGTGCTTTTTGCAATCAAGCTTTTTGCGGGATTAATTTCAAAGTCTCTTGCCATCATGGCTGATGCTATGAACAACCTTTCTGATGCCGGAGCATCAATTATTACAGTACTAGGATTCAAGCTTTCTGGAAAGAAGCCTAACAAAGATCATCCGTTTGGTCACGGTCGTATCGAATACATAACAGGGCTTGTAGTTTCGTTTCTAATTCTCCTGATGGGATTTGAACTTTTGAAATCATCTATCGGTTCAATCATGCATCCAGAAAAAGTGACAGGCAGCTATCTTTCGATTGCCATTCTCGCAATTTCCATTCTTGTAAAAGCTTACATGTATTTCTTTAACCATGCAGTTTCAAAAAAGATTAATTCTGCCTCAATGGAAGCAACTGCAAAGGACAGTCTTTCAGATACAATTTCAACAATCGTAGTACTTGCTTCTACAATCATTTATATGCTCGACATTACAGACTGGCCTGTAGATGGAATTGCGGGCTTGTTTGTTGCTGCATTCATTTTGAAAAACGGAGCTGAGTCTGTGATGGATACGATTCATCCGCTTTTGGGTCAGGCACCTGAAAAAGAATTTGTAGATGAAATTGAAAAAGTCGTAATGAAACATGACATCGTTGAAGGAACTCATGATCTTATCGTTCACGACTATGGTCCTGGCCGCGTGATGATTACTCTTCATGCAGAAGTGAACGGCGAAAAAAATATTTTTGACATTCATGATGAAATTGATAACATCGAAGAAGAACTTGGAGAAACATTCAATTGTACAGCAACAATTCATATGGATCCGATTGATATAAGTTCTCCTGAAGTAAAAGAATTGAATGAGTTTGTAAAGAAAAGTGCAAAAGAGATTTATGCTGACCTTACGACTCATGACCTCAGAATTGTTCCGGGTCCTACACATACAAATATTGTTTTTGATCTTGTTAAACCACACGAATGCCCGATGTCAGATTCAGAAGTTTCTGACATGATGAACAAAAAGATTTCGGCATTCAATTCGAAATATATCTGCGTAATCAAAGTAGAACAACCGTACGTATGATTTTCTGTACTGCAATAAAATTGCGGTCTGGTAAATTCAATTTAGACATAAAAAAAGTGTACCTCCAAAAATTGTCTCCAACTTTTGGGGTACACTTCAAATTAACCGCAGAGCTTTTATATAAACTAACTATTTTAGGCTTCAACCAGAACAAGATTTCCGGCATTAACTTTTTCTGCGTAAACAGAACGGGCTGTCTTATACGGATTCTTCAAAGTCGCAATTTGTTTTCTGATCTGAACGATGTGTGACTTCAAAAGCTGTCTGTTCTTTTCGTTCTGTGCGAGAACCTGTTTCTGAAGGTCATCGAGATCTTTCTGAATTGCTGTAACTGATTCGTCTTCGATGTTTACACCGCGTTCTTTGTAAAGTTTTGTCATCGGAACGATAACTTTCTGAAGTTCCATTATGTTTGCAACAACCTGCTGTTCGAGTTCTGTGTGAGCAAGAAGGTTTTCTGAGTTTTCTGTTTCGATTGATGTTTCCTGTTTTTCAAGTACTGTAAGATACTGCTGAAATTTTGCTCTCTGCTGCATAAGGACCATTTTGAATTTTCTCAAAAGAGCGATTCTTTCGTTAAGTTCTTCCTGTGAAATCTGTTCCATAGTTTTACCCCTCGATATTTACTGACTGGCGGATTGTGGCAGCAGGAGCGTTTGCACTGCTTTCTGATGCCTGTCTCCATGATTCGCAAAGATCCTTCATCATTTTCAATGTAGAATCGATTTTCGATTTATCTTTTTTAATGTTTGCATCTGTAAGTTCTTTATTGAAGAAAATATATAAAGCCATAAGGTTTTTGGCGATTTCTCCGCCTTTTTCCATATTGAGTGAAACCTGGAGTTCTGTGATGATTTCCTGGGCTTTCATTATTGCTTTTCCGAAGTTTTCGATATTTTTGACTGGAATGTCACCGCTTGTGTCAAAAAGTGAAGATGCAAGGGTAAGCTGTTTTACTGCTTCTTCGTATAAAAGCACGATAAGACGGCCCTGGCTTGCTGTTTTTACATTAATGTCTTTGTATGCGCTGTACGCATTGTTATAACCCATAATTCCCCCTAAAAAAGATAAAAACGGAATATCGT
>JAGHSB010000105.1 GCA_018066075.1 Candidatus Treponema scatequi | reverse complement strand
TTTAGTTCCTTTAATTATTTACTTTGCTGCTTAAGCCGTACTGGTAATATTTTTAGCTCGCATCATTATACCATTGAACCCAGGTTTATTTATCCATAAGTAGCGTTTGAAAAAATTAGTGACGATTGTACTACAAAAAGTTATAACGGCAGTATCACCGTCAATAACGCTGCACTCTAGTTGTCTAACTTCTTATGTTAACGTCTCGGTCCTTTAGAAGAACGTTTGTGTTTCTTTTTAGTCAGTTCTTTTTCTTGCGCTCGTAATTTTTCTCTTTCTTCGTAATCTAATGAAGCCAGAATTTGATCTAACTGTTGAGTTCTAAATAAATAGTTCAACAATTGACTGTAGGGCATAGATTTTTGTTGAGAAAAAGAGAATTCACTCGTTTTTTGCTCTTTTAATGCATCCGCTTGCTCTACAGTCAGTACTCCCGTTTCAATACACTCATTGAGCAATAAATCGTGCAGATCTGGTCTCTCTATTAAAATAGTTTTCAATTCCTCACTCATAGCTAAAGAAGAAACAGCTATGGATTCATCGTTGTTGAGTTTTCCAGCTTTTCCATATTCGTTAAAGTAAGCGACTGCGATGTGCTGTTCTTCTAGTGTAAATTTAATCAGCGGTCTTTCTTTTAACCGAATTAAATTTTCAGCTGTTAATTGATCACCATAATAATCAATGGCTTTAGAAAAAAGTTCCTTAGTCGGAATATTTTGATCATCCAGGCCTAAAGAAGGAAATACTCGAGAAATTTTATCATCATAATACTGTTGAATCACTTTCAGAGCAATCTTATTTCTTTCTTGCTCTTTGATACTATTTTTTAATGTCGTATAAACCGTATTTGGAAGATTTTCTACTGTTTTTACATCTTTGAAATCCACCTGGTATTTTTCTACAATGGATACTACTGTTTGATTCAATAGTTTATTTTTTTCTTCATAGACTGAATAGGAATCATAAGGACGTTTAACAACCTTTGATACTTCATGATACAGTTCTTGTTGGTTAGAATGCTCAAGTAGTTTTTATACTTCTCCTGGTTCCATCACGCGGTCCTCTTTTACCGTTCAATTCGCTAAAGTTTTCACCTGGTAATCAGATAAGTTCTTTTGATCTATGGTTGGATAATAGTTTTTAAGTAATCGCTCAGATTCTTTTAAAATGAGGCTATCTGCTTTCTTTACTAATTCCATTTGAGACTCAATCAAATTCAACGTCTTCGTGTCTTCTTTAAAGAGATTGTTTACTCTCGCAGAATTTGACCAATTGTTCAGCATTCGCTTCTTATCTTCAATCTGATCAAATGAAATATACGTCTTCAGTTCTTTTGATAAACGAGTAATTTCTTTCTTTTCTCTTGGACTAAGAGAATGAACAATCGTCTCCGTATCTTTTATTTCTTCAGCGTCTTTTTTTAACGTATAAACAATGGCTGCTTTTGCAAAAGAGGAAAAACAGAATGACAAACATTTCAAAAAAATTAGAACAAATAGAAAGATTAAAAAAAGAACTTTCAGAAGAAAAAGAAAGAATTGAAAATACGTTAGGCAAAGAAATAATTAATCAATTTGGTTTAAATTATGAATCCTTAACCAAAAGCGAAATAAAAGAATTCGTTGAAAATTTAAAAGATATTTACGAGATTATGAATGAAGATCAATCTTCAAATTCAGTTCCTTCAGTTGATTCATCTTCTGTAGGTTAAACTTATGAGTAATCACTTTAAACAATTACAACAAGAAATTAATCGAGTCGAACGATCGATTCAATTAGACTCTCAAAAGGAACGAAAAGAACGAACCAGAAGTCTTATTCAAAAAGGCGCTTTATTAGAGAATTATTTTGAATGTGAACATCTATCTGTTAAAAAAACCGAAGAATTATTGAAGATATTTTCTAATTACGTAAATGAAAAAAACAAGAAAAATTCAAAAAAAAGGAATAACGATGGCTACCTCTTTTTTTGAAGATAAATTAATTGAATGCCTGCTCTTTAGAAAATAATTCAATCAAATCTATTTGATTAATCAGTTTACCAGAAGTCTTTTTAACTTCTGACAGTTACGAGTTCTTATGTTAATGGGTTTTATGTTAACTTAGATTTTTTGTATATATATTAAAAAGCCATGATTCCAATAATTGCAAAAATTACCATAATTATTATTACAGCAGCTACGATTATTTTAACAGTTCTTTTTTTCATGTTATCACCTTTTTTCTTTTTTAATTTTTCCAAGCAGAGCCACTAATTAATCCGCTTTTTCCGCCAGTAACTTTCAAATTATAGGTACCAATTTGGACGCTCAATCCTTTAACTGGTCCAATTTTATAACTAAATGTAGCTACTCCGCTATATTTTTTATTTGCTACTGAACCATAAGAAGACGTTTTTGCAGTTATTACTAAGGGATTAAGATTTTTCACGACAATCCCATTGGTACTACCGGCTTTTAAAGCTCCGGTACTATTATAAGTATACGTTCCAGTAACTTTATAAGTAGTCCAATTAATTCCTAATGAACTTAATGTAGATGTATAGCTAACGGTTCTTGAATTAGATGCTGCTCTTACTTGATATTGTTGTACTGAAGGCACTTCTGTAATTATTTCTTCAGAAGATTCAAAAGGTTGTTTCATAGAATCAAGAAACTCGATTTGTTGATTGTAATCAAGTAGTTGAAATTCATTTAATTGTTCTAAAGCATCTTCACTTGCATTTTCTGTATATTCGGGATCTACTCCAGCTTTTAAAGCATCTTCTACAGAGTAATTTTTTAAATATTCACTATAATTTTCTGGAGTTCTTAAAATTTCGTTTGCTTCTTCTATTTCTGACAACTCTGAAGCA
>JAGHSB010000277.1 GCA_018066075.1 Candidatus Treponema scatequi | reverse complement strand
TAATTTTGTTTATACGTTTGTATAAACAATGTTTAGCAATAATTAAGGACATAAGAAAACACAAAAGCCTTTACCTTAATTATTGTTTTCTACATTTTATCTATTTATATGTATATTTAGAAACTTATTGACTTTATCCGCCATTTGGCGGTATTCTAATTTCAGTACTTGCCTGCCCGGGAGGTACTAGATTTTGAGTTCCAAATCTTATAATCCAAAAGGAACTAATGACACACCTTTTAATCCTCAGCTTCAGCATTTCGATTTTATTTGCGGCCAGATTATTAACGAAAACCGTATTTTAAAATTTGTTGTTGTAGCAGCCGTTCTCTCTTTTTTTCTTTCCATTGGAATCTGTATCTATGCAGTCTCTCAACCAGACTCAATTCCTGTTCTTGTAACAATGAATGACTTTGGTGAAACACAGTATATTGGTCCAGTTTCAAAGAAAAATTATCAGAACTTCAATGTACCGGAAGTTGCAATTCAGGCTCAGGTTAAAGAATTCATAAACCTTATGAACACTCTTTCAACTGACAAGATTGTAATGAAAAAGTCGGTAAACAAAACTTATCATCTTCTTACATCAACCACTGCTTCAAAATATTCCACACTTGTAAGAGAAGATAATCCGTTTAAAGATTTTGGATCACGTACAAAAGAAGTCTTATTCCAGACAGAACCATTAAAAATTTCCAGCGATACATATCAGGTAGATTATCAGATTGTAACCCGCCAGCTTTCAGGACAGCTTATGACCAATGAATCTTATAGAGCTGTCATCACAGTAAAAATGCTTCAACCATCTGAAGAAGATATAAAGGACAATCCACTTGGAATTTATATCACTGCTTTTGACATGAAGCCTATCGACACAAAAGCGATTAACACAAAATAAAGGAGTACTTAATTAAATGAAAAAATCACTTTTTTTTATGCCGATTGCAGCAATGCTTTTTGCTGCATGTTCAACAACTCAGAGTCTTGAAATGCCAAATGACTTTGAACCAGAATCAAAATACGATTCCATCGAAGAAGAAGAACAGTTCAACGAACAGGATGAAAAGAACTTTCTTATTCAGGAAGAACTCAAAGTTCAGGACATCGAAGAAACAGTAGTTTATGTAGAACGCCCGGTTTATGTTCCTGAAGAAAAGAAATCAGATACAGACATCAAAAAACTTACAGGCGTAGATGCCGTTGCTGACAGCCAGAAGAAAGCAACTCAGAAACCTGAAAACTATAAAAGCGGAACATTCTTCTATCAGTTCAATGATAACTTTGTATATGAAGTTTATGCTCAGCCATATCATTTAACAGACATTGTTTTACAGGCAGGTGAAGTTGTTATTGGAACACCTCTTCTTTCTGAAGACGAATCAGTTTGGGAACTTACAGCAGGAGTTGCAAAAGATCCAGAAACAGGAGCAGATATTCAGCACTTGTTTGTTAAGCCAACTTATTCAAAGCAGGATTCAACTTTAATCATTATCACTGACAGACGTGTTTATCATTTCAGACTTAAGTCTTTCTCTGATACTCACATGGCAATGGTTAAGTTTACCTACCCTCTTGAAAGAAATATGTGGGCAAAAAACACAAACAAAAATAATGGCCGCTCAATTGAAAATGATTACTTGAGAACATCAAATCCAGAACTTTTAAGTTTTGACTACACAATCAAATATTCAAAATTTAAAAAGCCGGAATTCCTTCCATCACGTATTTATGATGACGGACAGTGCACTTACATTCAGGTTGCAGATATTGTTCTGCAGAAGAAGCTTCCTGTTCTCTTTAATGAGAAAAATGAAATTATGAATTACAGCGTACATGGAAATGTATTTGTAGTTCCTCGCCTTATCAACAAAGTAACTTTGCGACTTGGAAAAGAAAAAGTCACAATCGAAAAGAAGATAACAAAAGCTGCAGAGCTTGAGGAGAGTATCAGTGAGTGATGAATCTAATTCTACTATTAATATAGAAGAAACTGATGTAAACGACGAATCATTAGTTGATGTTCCAGCAGACGGAGAAGAAGAACTTCCTCCTCCTGAAGAAGAAAATGAAGCTCGTGAAGTAAATGTTGGAAACATCATTGGTTTGATTGTTATTGGAGTCCTGGTTGTTTTTTTAATCGCCTTTATCGCTGTAAGTGCAAGCGGTAAGAAAAAAAATAAAAACGAAGCAACAGAACTGGATAAAGCAGGAACAAAAACAATTATCGAATTTAAAGATAAATCCTCTGTTGATTTTAGTTCTTCAAATTTTGATGACGACAAACCAAGTGTTGAAAAATCTGAAGACCAGATGAATGAAGTAATTGAATCACTTCCACCAGAGTTTCAGTTACCAATTCAGACAGAAGTTGGAAAGGCACCAGTTACTTCGGTGGGAAGCACTGGAGGAAGCTATAAGTCAGACAGACCTGATACAAAAGGATCTAAATCACCAAGAAAAATCGAAGGTCTTGCGGCCCTTGATTATTCGGGACAGCAGAATGGTCAAAACCTTGTAAACCAGATTATGTCCGGCAACTATGGAACGAATGCCTATGGCCAGCGAATGACAAAAGAAGAGTTCATTGCACAGCAGATGGCTCAGACACAGAAACTTGAAAATCAGTTATATGGTTCAAGTGCAGGATTAGGTGGAAGTTCAGGAACAACATATAACTCTGGAGGAGTAAAAGAAAACTTCTTTAATTCTTCCATGGGAAATGCTGGAAGCGGAACTTATTTAAGCAAGACAAG
>JAGHSB010000082.1 GCA_018066075.1 Candidatus Treponema scatequi | reverse complement strand
GAAATATTTTAACATTTAATTTATTTGCAATTTGTATTTTTTCCTGCCAGGTAGGTCTTGGAGAAAAAGTTGATATTGAAGCTCCTTCTGTTAAGATCGCAAGTCCTGAGAGAAACGGATATATTCTTGAAACATTTACTGCAAAAGGTACTGCAAAAGATGATACAGAAATTGCTTCTCTTTCTTTGGTTCTTGAACAACGTGATAATCCTACTGAAGAAACAACAGTAAGATTCCGTACTTCTGGAAGTGAATGGCAGAGATATAATCATACAACAGGCCAGTGGGAAGAATATACTGGAGTTGGTACAGGAATTGCAGGTTCGAAAAGTTACATGGATTGGAGTGTAACTTATACTCTCGATGGATCTGTAGAAAATGGCAGTGAATATATTATTACTGCACAAGTTTATGATAAGTACGGAAATGAAAGTAAAGAAACAAAAGATGAAGTTGCTGTAACAGTTGATAAGATTGTACCGAATGCAACAGTTAAAGTTCCTTCTCTTACAAAAAATCTTTCGACACTTAAAAGCAATTCTGCGAATTATAAACTCAAAGATAATACAGTATTAACAAAGTTAATCAATGGTGAATTTACTGTAAGCGGTTCTGAAAAAGAGGAAGGATCTCTTGATAAGGTAATCGTTTATCTTGATGCGAGAGAAGATACAACTCTGAATGATCTTGATAATAATTGTATCATGAAGAAAGTTATTAAAGGTGATAATCTCAGAAACTGGAGCACAACTTTTAAACTGTATGAAGTTTCTGGGTATGAACATGATAAAAAATATGTACGTGTAGTAACAGAAAGCCATGATACTGCAGGAAATATTGAAACTGTTTGTCAGGGATGGTTTGTTTATTGGAATGATGCAGATATTCCTTGGGTAAGTGCCATCTTTGGCGGAGATGATTATGCTCATAAAAATTCTGTCTATCCAAGCTGTTCTTTGCAGGGACAGGCTTATGATGATGACGGTCTTTCAAGTGTTACAATTAAATTGTACAAAGGAGACAGTACTGTTGCTGAAAAGACTGAAGTTAAAGACCTTTCTACAGAAAACTATCCTAAGTATAAAGCATGGTCAATTGATGCTCTTGCAGAAAATACAGATTTTAGAATCGAAGCTTCATGCGTTGATATTTAAGGTAATGTTTCAACAACAGTAAAACGTTATCTTGCAGTAAAAGATGTTAACCCTCCTTCAATCAAGATTGAAACTGATACTTCAGAAATCATGCTTGGTGATAGAGATGGAAATGTAACAATTGAAGGTTATGCAACAGATGATGGTGGTATTACATCTGTCAAGCTTGTTAAACTTGCAAACGGACTTGATTCTTCGAAAATCATTAAGTATTACACAAGTACTTACTCTGAGTGGGACAAAGCTTCAACTTCTGGTACAAAAGATGCCAATGGAAGTATTGTATGGAAACTCGATTTAAAAGATGAAAACAGCGGTTCTCCTTTACTTGTAAAAAAATCATTCAAGAAAACATTTAATATTTTTAACGATTTTAAGATTAATGGTACTACGGAGCCGTTGAAAACACAGAGTTTTGTAATTATGGCTGTTGACAATGGTAATTGTGCAAAAATTGATTCGTTCACTTTTGCCGGAGATACAATTGCACCATCACTTAAAATTGAAAAACTCACAGTTTATACATCTGCAGGAACTAAAAAGGAAGATATCGATTTTCCTACATGCAATACAAATAAAACTGCAAAGATGTTAAAACCATATAACAGAAACTCTGACGATGCAATTACTGATAAAATTGAAATTACAGGTTTCTGGAGTGATAACTCTACGAATTATTGGAATGATAAGACAAGAAGAGGACCTATAACAATTGAATGGGAAGGCGTTTCTGTTAATCTTACTGTTAATGATAATGGTACATGGACAACTGGAAAATTTACACCTCCTGATGTAACTACTGCTGTATTTGCAATGGAATTTAAAGATTATGCAGGTAACGTTGTAAAAGCCAATGAAAACTTCTTTGTCAGCAGCAACGATCCGGAACTTCTTCGCATTACGGCAGAAGAAAATGACGGTTCATTTATGGCCGGAAAAGTAATTCATATTATTCTTGAGTTTAATAAGGCTGTAGAGTTCTCTGGTGGAACTACACCTACATTGACTTTGAATGTTCCAGTGACTGGTACAAAAAAAACAATCTCATATTCAAGTGGAAATTCGACTGCACAGCATGTATTCAATTATACAGTTGCAAGCGGAGAAGATATTGATGCTATTGAAGTAGAATCAATTAATACAAATGGAAATACATGGATAGCCAAAGTAAACAATAAGTCATTTGAAGTAAAGAATATGAGTGTTCCTGCTAAGGCAGAGAAAAAACTTACCGGTTCAAGAACTCTCTGCATTGATACTAAAGCACCTACTTTTAGTAGTTTGAAAGCAATTTCAAGTGCTGGTTCTTACAAGCAGAATAAAGAGATTTTTATTCAGGCAGAGTTTAATGAAGAAGTAAATATCGCAGATGTATCTAAATTGAAATTAAATTTAAATACAGGTGATGGCGTTTCTACATCTTCTGCAATTAAAACTGGTCCGAAGACTGTATTGTTTACTTATAAAGTCGGAGCAGGACAGAATACACCTTCTGAAGGACTTAAGGTAAACTCAATTACTATAAGTGGCGCCGGTATTACTGATGTTGCAGGAAACTCACTTGTTTCTAATACCGTACCAACACAGACAGGTATTTCCTCTATTATAGTAGACACTGAAGTGCCTGCAAAACCAACTATTTCAGGAATTACAGATGGAAGCTGGATTTATTCAGATACAGGTGTAGAATTTACAGTTGGAAATCTCTCTTCTGATGCAATAATAAAAAAATATTCTGTTGATGGCGGTAATTCATGGGTAGATTATGGAACGTCCGTTTCACTTTCTAACAATGGTGAATATAAAGTAACTGCATATCAGGAAGATGCTGCAGGCAATCGTTCTCAGTACGCAACTGCAATAACAGTAAATGTTGATAAAGGAAACGTTTTGACTTCGATAACAGCAGGTAAACCTACTGGTATTTATACAACTGGAAATGTTATTCCGATTTATTTGAACTTTAGAAAGGATGTAACAGTTTCATCGGGTGCAACACTTACATTGAATAATGGTAAAACTGCTACATACAGTTCTGCTGCAAGTGATGCTACAAGAGCAGTATTTAATTATACAGTTGTAGAAGGGGATTCAAGTGATGGATTGGATGTAACATCAATTGATGGAACATTTAAAGATGAAAATCCAAAGATAATTACTGACTATGTAACTAATTTGTCAAAGATATCAGGTAAGAATCTTCTTGACAGCCGTACTCTTAAAGTTATAACTGGAAAACCTGTTTTGAGCAGTGCTTCACTTAATAACGGTATTTTGAAACTTGAATTTAGTACTGAGATTTCTAAAGGATCTGGAAGCATTACAATTACTCATGGTGACGGATACAGAGCTCCAGGAGTTTTGTCTGTTGACGATTTTAACAATTTTAAAAAAGCAAATTCTGCAATTGCAAATTATTACGAACTCGGAACAAACGGTTCAGATGCAGACGGTGTATCAGATATTACTGAAAAATATATTCTTGCATATACATATGATATTACTAATACGACTGTAACTGCAGCTCTTGCAACTGCCGGTGCCAATAAGGTTGTTGTTCCTGTTAATTCAAGTTATGTAACTGTAAATGGCAAAAATCTTTTGATTGAATTAAAAGACAGCTATAAACTTCCTGTAAAAGGTGCATCATATACAATCTCAATTCCGGCAAATCTTGTATCTGATAAACAGAACCATAAGAATGCTGCTGACTCTACAAAAACAATTACAATGCCTGGAGTAGAATCACCTGTAATCAGAATTAAGAAAGTAGATGAGACAATCGCATCAATAAGTAATAACTCTGCAACTGTAACACAGCCTTTGACAACAACTGCAAAAGTTGAATGTCAGACACCTGGCATAACACCTACAATTAAAGTATGGAGCCAGATAAATAGTGCAGATACTTATGGCGGAACTACGATTACCAAAAAGGCAAGTGATTTGAAAGAAGATACTGCATTAACTTCTTCACCTTTAACTCTTGGTAGTAATACTGATACAGCTAAGGGATATATCTATAAGATTCAGGCAACAGCAACAAAAGGATCTGTTTCTGAAGTTGGATATGAATATGCTTACAGATCTGTTTATACTTTAACAAATGCTCCTTCTGAAAATAATGATGTAACAAGCAATAGAAGTAAATATTCGCAGCTGTGGGTAAGAGGCGGTGACTGGACATCTGGTGGTAATGCCGTTGAAACATTCCCTGTAAGCTGGAATACTGCTGAGTTTACTAAGGTAAGAGCCATGACAAACTCAAATGAAAGTACATGGTACTGGGTAACATGGAAGATTAATACAAATGCATATATTAATCCGCTCCGTGGTGACATGCCGGATGATGGAGATAAAAAAGGACCTTCTATGTGGACATGGGGTATGCAGGGACCAATTCCTACTGGTCTTGATAAGTATATACTCTATCCAGGTCAGAGCCTTACGATTTCTGGAAACACAGATTACCTGTATGGTGCTATGTCATTTTACAAGAAGCATTGTGAATACCGTGATGGTGATACTGTTGTAAAATCGATGAAACCATAAAACAAATCAAGCCTTCCCCTCCCGGAAGGCTCCCATAAAAAAATATAGCCCGGACTTACCAAAGCCCGGGCTTTTAAATTCCACTTAAAACTAAACAGTCTTAAGCAGTGTCTTAGTTAGCTGTGATTACAACTGAGTTTTCGGCATTTGAATATGGAGCCGGAACATATTTGTCAGCGTTCCAGTCGTTTTCCCATTTGTGACCGTCCAAGAGGTAGCGGAACTGGTATTCTCGGTCGGCATCGAGTGTCAGTTTTACTGAAAATGAGCCGTCTTTTGCCTGTTTGAGCGGAGTTTCTGTTGAACTCCAGCTGTTGAAATCGCCTGCAATGTTGATTGTTTTAGCATCTCCCGCTGCTTCTTTTGAAACAGTGAAAGTTACTGTGCACTTTTTCTTGTCTTTTGAAAAGGTCTTTTTTAAAGCCATGATTAAACTCCTTTATAAACCAGTCCAGGCGACGGAAAGTTCCATATAAAATAATTGCCTAAACTTATCTAATAATATACTATATCTTGTATGTTTATTACAAGCAATTTTTGCTTTTAAACAGTCAGGTGGAATTTTCCCGCCCGGCACAAAATTTACATAACGGTTATACTGCCGTTTACAAAGAGGCCATTTTATGGACAAAAACTATTTATTCACTTCTGAATCAGTTAGTGAAGGACACCCTGATAAGGTGTGTGATCAAATTTCGGATGCAGTTTTAGATGCATGTCTTGCTAAAGATCCTGAGAGTCATGTTGCCTGCGAATGTTTTACTTCTACAGGATTTGTTCTTGTCGGTGGAGAAATCACGACTAATTTTAAAGAACTTGATATTCAGAACATTGCCAGAGATGTGGCAGAAAAAATCGGTTACACAGATGCTGACTTTGGGCTTGATTACAAGTCGATGGCAGTATTCAATGCAATTCACACTCAGTCGCCTGACATCAATCAGGGCGTAGTTGGAAAAGGTCTCAAAAAATTTAAAGGAAAGCAGGGAGCCGGTGACCAGGGAATGATGTTCGGTTTTGCCTGCAACGAAACTAAAGAATTGATGCCAGCTCCAATCATGTTCTCTCATAATCTTCTTCTTGAAGCTGCAAAACTTCGTAAGAGCGAAAAAATCAAATGGATGAGACCGGACTCAAAGAGCCAGGTAACAATCGAATATGAAGGACATAAACCTGTTCGCATTGATACAGTTGTAATTTCTCATCAGCACAATCCTGATGTATCACACGAACAGATTGAAAAAGATTTGATTTCAAAAGTAATCAAACCAGTTCTCGAACCAACAGGACTTCTTGATAAAAATACAAAATACTTTATCAACCCAACAGGAAAATTTGTTGTAGGTGGTCCTCACGGAGACTCAGGTCTTACTGGTCGTAAGATTATTGTTGATACTTATGGTGGAATGGGTCGTCATGGCGGCGGTGCATTCAGTGGAAAAGATCCTTCAAAGGTTGACCGTTCTGCTGCTTACATGGCTCGTTATATTGCAAAAAATATTGTTGCAGCAAAACTTGCAGATCGTTGTGAAGTTCAGCTTGCATATGCAATTGGTGTACCGTTCCCAGTTTCAATCATGATTGATACATTCGGAACAGGAAAAGTTCCGGAACTTGTTTTGAGCAAAGCAGTTTCAAAAGTATTTGACTGTTCGCCTGCAGGAATCATTTCGACACTTAATTTGAAACGACCTATCTATTCAAATACTGCTGCATACGGACACTTTGGCCGCAAAGAATTTCCTTGGGAAAAGACAGACAAAGTAAAAGATCTTTTGAAAGAGATTAAATAACATTATTGCGGCAGGTTCATAATTAAAGTTGTTATGAAATCTGTCGCAATAATTTTTTAGTTGATATGTTAACTGAAAAAGAAATTGTAAAAATTTTTGAAAGGTTTAAGAAACAGAATCCCGAACCGAAACCAGAGCTTGAGTACAGCGATAACTATACTTTACTTGTTGCCGTTGTGCTCAGTGCTCAGACTACTGACAAAAGCGTAAACAAAGTTACAGAAAAACTTTTCAAGCTTGCGCCGACTCCAGAGAAGATGATTAAACTTGGTCAGGAGAAGGTTGAAGAAATCATCAGACCGATCGGTCTTTCAAAAAATAAATCAAAAAATGTAATTGAGCTTTCTAAAATGCTCATAGAAAATTTTGACGGCAAAGTTCCTGGTACAATGAAAGAACTTATGTCGTTAACTGGTGTCGGAAGAAAAACGGCGAATGTAGTTTTGAATGTTGCGTTTGGAGAAAAGGTAATGCCAGTTGATACTCACGTTTTGCGAGTATCGCAGCGCATTGGTTTTTCAGATTGCGAGACGCCGGATGAAATGGAAAAAGTGCTGGTGGAGAAAATTCCATCAAAATATATGCAGCATGCACATCACTGGCTGATTTTACACGGTCGGTATGTTTGTATTGCGAAAGCGCCTCGCTGTGAAGAGTGCGTTATAAAAGATATTTGTAAATGGAACTTGGAAAAATAGTTTTCATTGAAATTTTCGGAGGATAAAAATGAATGAAGAAGTAATTGAAGAAGTGACAGCTGTTGAAGGAGAAGGAGTTATCGATGTTGTCGTTGATGCCGGCCAGGAGGCTGTTGAATCGGTAACAGAAACTTGTAGTGTTGTTATGACATGGGTTAAATCAAATATGTTTCATATCATTACAACTGCTGTGATTGTTCTTGCAATTTACATTATTTATAAAGCAATTGTCAGATGGATTAAAAAAATTCCTTCAGATAAATTACCGGTGCAGCGATCAATGATTCTTACTAAGCTTGTAAAATATGTTGCATGGTTTTTGATGATCATGTACATTTTGAATTTCTTTGGAATTAAATTGTCTGCTATCTGGGGCGCTGCGGGAGTTGCCGGTGTTGCATTGGCTTTTGCTGCTCAGACTTCTGTAAGCAATATTATCAGTGGAATTTTTATCATGGTTGAAAAAACTATGAAGCCTGGTGATTTGATTACAGTTGATGGAGAAACTGGAATCGTTGATATTGTTGGTCTTTTATCTGTTCAGATTCATACACTTGATAATCAGCTTATCAGAATTCCAAACTCGACAATTATAAACTCTAATTTTAAAAATACATCGTTCTTTGACAAACGAAGAATGACAATCAGTGTCGATATCAGTTATGACACCGACATGAAATATGCACTTGAAACAATTCAGAAAGTTCCGTCGTATTGTAAAACTGTTTTGAAAGATCCTGCTCCTGGTGCATGGTTTGACGGTTTTGGTGAAAGTGGAATTACATTGACTCTTGCAGTCTGGTTTAACAGCGCAGATTTTTTACAGACAAAGAATGATACATATATTGCAATCAAGAAAGTGTTTGATGAATCGAAAATTGAGATTCCATACAACAAGATTGACGTTAATTTTCCTGATGCAAAAGCACCGGTAAAGTCTGCAAAAACAACAAAATCAGTTAAGAAAGCAAAGACATCAAAGCGAGAAAGAAGATAATGACAGAAAAAGAAGTTGAAGACAAATTTATTGCCCTCGAAACAAAAATCGCTTACCTCGAAGAATTTACTTCTGAACTTCAGAATGTTGTCGTTGAACATACAAAAACAATTGACCGTCTGACAAAAGCAAACAAACTGATGTCAGAAAAAATCACGGAACTCATCGAAAACTCAGAAGAGATTCCGAACAGAAAACCACCGCATTATTAATTATTAATTAGGAATTTGGAATTAGGAATTTGGAATTGAGGTGCGACTCGGTGAAACCAGTCGCAAAATCGTCTCGAAGAGGGGATGAGGCTTGGTTAGTGAGAAACGCGAGACGCGGAATTAGGAATTGGCTGCGCGAGGGGGTGTGATTCGTTTGTGCGGGATGTTAGGTGATATTTGGAGTTGTGTGTGGATAAACTTGAGATTCTTTATCAGGACAGGAATGTAATAATAATTTCGAAGCCTTGTGGGTTGATGTCGGTGGGGTTTGAGGGGTATCGCGGAAAGACGGCGGAGAATATTGTTGAAAACATTCTTCGCAAGAAAGGTGAGTACTCTCAGAAATACAGACCGCTTGCTGTTCATCGTCTCGACCGTGATACAAGCGGAGTGATGATGTTTGCTGCAAATGAACGCGCGCAGAAAGTGATTATGGACAGCTGGCATGAAATGGTAAAGCATCGAAAGTACATTGCCCTTTCTGAAACTCCTGTTAATTTTACTAAGTATGGAATTTTACCCGAAAGCGGTTTGATTGATGACAAGCTTTCTTACAATGCGTATAACGTCGGGTATGTGAAAGATCGTGATGAAAAAAATGATGATAATCGCAATGCCCGGACCAATTCGAAATCACAAATTAATTCAAATACCCGCGCCAATAAAAAAGAAATCACTGCACGAACTCACTTTCGCGTTTTAAAAAGTTCCACTAAATTTACACTCTTCGAACTTGAACTCGATACGGGTCGCAAAAACCAGATTCGCGCTCATCTTGCATCGAAAGGTTATCCGATTGCAGGCGACTCAAATTACAGAGCACATACAAATCCGTTTGAAAGACTGTGCCTTCACGCAAGAACGCTTGAATATGTAGACCCATGGACAGGTGACACGCATTCGTTTGAAGTTGCTGAGCCGGAAGAATGGGGAAAGATGATAAAATAAGTTTGGCATGATGTTGGTAGTATATGAAAAGGTTTAAGATTCCAATCTCTTTGCAGATTTCAATTTTTCTCGTAATCATTGCGTTTATTCCCGTAGTAGTAATGATGGCGTTGAAAACTTATGAAAAGCAGCAGCTTGCGATGCTTGAAAGTGCAAATGTTCAGCAGGCGAGAATTGTGGCTTCGAGTTTGTCATCGTTTGGTGTGACAGAAGAAAATGCGAAAAAGATTTTAGAAAATATGAACGGTCAGTTTGTCGGCCGCATCAGGGTTTTGAATGCGGACGCAGAACTGATTGCAGACTCTGCCGTGTGGAATGAAGGCGAAAGACAGGTTTCTGTAAATGTGCCGAAGAAGGTTGAAAGCCGAAGCAGTGAGGGTTCTGCCGATGTCGATACAAAATCATCGAATGCTTATGCACAATCAACTGATGCCGGCGAAGAAAATTCCACTCAGAAAAAAGACGCGGACGAAACTTTCATTTATAAATTATTTTCTTTTCCAGTTCGTGTGATGCGAAAACTTCTCGGAAGACCGACTCCATATCAGAGTGCAGATTTTTACAGCGAGAAAAAAGTTTATGACGGCGCAGAAATTAAAGCAGCGTTAAATGGAACTTACGGAGCCAAGACTCGAGTTTCAAGCGGAGAACAGGTCAGCGTAACGATTTATTCTGCAGTTCCAGTTAAAGATGAAAGTGGAATTGTTTGCGGCGTCGTGTTGGTAAGCCGTTCGACATACAGAATCTTGAGAAATATTTATGAACTCAGGCGCGATCTTGCAGTCATATTTTTGAAATCGCTTGCTGTTGTCTTTGTAATTGCAGTTTTCTTTGCGTTTAGAATAAGCTTGCCGCTTAAAAAACTGTCAAAAGAAGCAACTGACTGTGCAGATAAAAAAGGAAAAATAATTTTTACAAAGTTTACAGGTTCAAAACGAGTTGATGAAATCGGAGACTTGTCGAGATCGTTTTCAAGTTTGATTGAAAGATTAAACAAAAAAATTCAGTTTAGCCAGGCTTTCTCTTCTGACATTTCGCATGAGTTTAAAAATCCTTTGACTGTAATCAGATCTTCTGCAGAGCTTTTGAATGATGAAAGCCTTTCAAAAGAAGACCGTGAAGAAATATGTTCTGCAGTCATTTCAGAAGTGAATCACCTTCAGATGCTTTTGACTGGTGTAAGAAACATTTCAAAAATTGATGCAGGTGAAGAACTCGATTTTGAGCCGATTGCAGTTGTTCCGTTTATCGAAAATGTTGTTTCGAGAGTTCAGAAAAAGTATGCGGGCAGCAAACAGGTTGAGTTTGTTTTTGATAAAAAAGTTTCTGATGATTTTGACCTCAAGATTCCTGAAGATTATTTTGACCGCATGACAGAAAACCTGATTGATAATGCCGCAAGCTTCGGAAGCAAAGTAAAGATAACGGTTGAATGTAAGAATAGCACTAATCAAAAAGCTTTAATCGCTTCAAAAAATAACATCACTCAAAATGCCCAGGCGGGTAAGAGAAATTATTTCTCCCTCATCGTTGAAGACAACGGAAAAGGAATCAATCCTGATTCAATCGAAAAGATTTTCAACCGCTTCTATTCTGAACGTGATGACTCTGTAAAGACAAATCACACAGGTCTTGGTCTTTCGACTGTAAAAGCGATTACGGATTCTCTTGAAGGAGAGATTCTGGTCGGTAAAAGTGAGTTGCTCGGCGGGGCAAAGTTTGAGGTGAGAATAAATTGTTAGAACGCGGTATCTCGAGCGACGTGAGTTACCCCAAAAGTTGAAATCATTCGAAATACCCGCGGGTATTGAAAGAGACCGCGGTCTGGCAAATTTCAAAATAACACAATCTTGCCACAATTTAGACACAATTGGGTAATAGAATCTTCTTAACAAAGGGCGGAAGTTTACGCTTCTCTGACAGACCTTTGTTAAGGAGATTTTTTTATGTCAAAACAATCATCAATTGCAGGTAAAATAGTTTTTATGTCTGCCATTGTCGGAGCGTTGCTTCTTGCTAATCTTTTTATCGGATTAAAACTTGAAGACAGGGAGGTGTCTAGAAATGTGGCTAGAAATAGTATTTATGAAGCAGCTGGGGGAAAATTTAATATTGCTAAGGTGGAATTTTCAGTTCCATATGTAAGAAATTTTACTAGAACAAATTCAAAAGGTGAAAAATATATTGATAAGGAATATGGAACAAAAGATTTTGAACCTGAGATTTTAAATTGTGATGCAGATATTAAAACGGAAATGAGAAAAATTGGTATTTACAGTTCACCTGTGTTTACTGCAAAAATACAACTTGACGGTCAGTTTAATTTTCCTTTCAAAAATAATTCTGAATATACATACAGTTTTTATAATGCAAAGTGCAGGGTTGTTTTGACAGATAAATCTGTTCTGGAAATTCCGACTTTTGTTTTGAACGGTGTTAAAACAGATGTTGAATTTGAAAATAATGAACAGTATTTAGCTAATAACGGAATGTTGGGTTATCCCGAAAAATCGATTTTGAAATCAATATTTAAATGTAATGAAGGTTTAAATACATTCTCTGCAGAATTAAATGTTCGTGGCGCTGATTCGTTTTCAATCTGGACGTCAGGTAAACAGACTAAACTTTCTGTAAAATCTGATTGGAAGAGTCCTGGATTTACAGGATTCGATTATTTGCCTACAACTAAAAATCTTACTGGTGAAGGTTTTACTGCTGACTGGCATGTGCCGTTTGGAAGTAACTTAAAAGACAGCATTGGTTTTGAGTTTATATCTCCTGTTGATGTTTACAAGATGCTTCATCGTGCAGTTACTTACGGATTTTTGTTTATTATAGTTCCATTTATCGTACTTTTCCTTTTTGAAGTATTCATGAAGATTTCACTTCATCCTGTAAATTATCTTTTGTGTGGTGCTGCTTCAATCGTTTTCTTCTTACTGCTCATGAGTTTTTCAGAGCATATTCCATTTATTGCAGCATACCTTATTTCAAGTTTTGCAAGTGGAATCGTAATCTCGCTTTATGTTGCGTCGATTACAAAACAGGTTAAGACTGGATGTCTGATGTGCGGAACATTCATCTTGATGTACGGTTATCTGTTTTTCTCACTCAAGTCGGAAGATTACGCACTTCTTATCGGTTCCATCTTTACATTCATCATCATCGCAGCATTGATGTTCTTTACAAGAAAAGTTGACTGGAACAATTTGAAAGGTGCTTCATTAAAAAATGAAGATAATAAAACTGACAACTTGAAATTAACTGATAAAACTGAGTAAAATCAAATTATGATAGCACTTGTTGATGACGAAAAAAATGTCCGTATGACAATTAAGACTGCCTTAAAAAAAGAAGGTTTTGAAACAGTGGAATTTGCCAACGGACAGGAAGCTTATGATGCAGTGAGCGCCGGCTTAAATCCGGAGCTGATTGTGATGGACATTATGATGCCTGTTATGGATGGAATCATGTGTCTTAAAAAGCTTCGTGATGACGGAAACAGAGTTCCTGTCATGTTTTTGACAAGTCGTGATGAAGAATTTGATAAAGTTTTAGGGCTTGAACTCGGTGCTGATGATTATCTTTGCAAACCTTTTTCAATGAGGGAACTTGTTGCAAGAATTCATGTTCTCTTGCGAAGATGCAATTACCGGGAGACAGCCGCAGACAATACAAATCCCGGCGGGGAAAATTCCACCAAAAATATTCTCCGCTCTGACAACCTTGAATTAAACCTGCTTTCATATACAGCAAAAATAAACGGAAAGACAATTGAACTTACAGTAACTGAGTTTCGTCTGCTTGAAGGTTTCTTGAAAAATCAGAATGTCGTCCTCTCAAGAGACCAGCTCATCGAAATCAGTTACCCCGAAGATACATATCTCAACGACAGGGCAATCGACTGCCACATCAAGCGCCTGAGAAAAAAACTTTCATGCGACGAAAAACTTTCCGAAAAGATTCAAACCGTATACGGTGCCGGATACAAGTGGGAATAATTCAAGGCTGTCCTTTTGAAACAGGACTTCCTATGAACCATATTAAAACTTACTTTAAAAATATTTTCTCTTTTCAATCGACAAAACTTCTTTGCGCGATTTCTGTATTTGCTGTCGTGATGAGTGCGATGAGATTTTTTGTTACGGGTTATACAATTTATCTTTTTATGCTCACAAATCTTTTTCTTGCATTTGTTCCGTGGTTTATCACTTCTGTCATCCAGACACACGAAATTAAAAACAGATTTCTTTTTGCTGTCCTCGTTTTCTTCTGGATAATTTTTTTTCCGAATGCTCCGTATATGCTCACAGATCTCATCCACCTTGGAAAAAATCGTGCAGCTCCGCTCTGGTATGATCTCATTATGCTTTTGACTTACGGTTTTGCAGGATTGTATTACGCATTCGTGAGCATCAGAGTTATGGAAGTGGAATTACTAAAACGAGTGTCAGTTAAGAAAAAAAATGGCGGTGTTATAAGTTCCATTTTAAAAAGCAATCGTGGAATAATTTTTCTTCGCGTGATTTTTATTTATGTCACTTGTTTCGGAGTTTATCTCGGAAGATTTTTGCGATGGAACAGCTGGGACTTGATTGGAAATCCGGCAGCGCTATTGCATGATGTGTGCAGGCGTGTTTTTCTTCCGTTGAATTATCCGGGAGCGTGGGGGTTTACGATTCTTGGCGGGACGCTTTTGAATTTGATTTATATGATTTTGAAAAGTGGCGCGGGCAGTGAAGTGATGTCAGTTGCGGAGTGATGTTTGATGCAAGTGATGAAAGCAGAGAAGTGATTTTGGCTTTGAATAACATCTCTTCATTGACAAATTCCACTTACGCATATAAACTAACAATAGGTAGTTTAAAATGTCACGTCCGTTAATCACTCAGGAAAAAATCATAGAAGCCGCTCTCTTTTGTGCCTTTGACAAAGGTATGGGCGACACATCCCTCAACGACATTTCGCAGTACCTCACTATCAAAAAAGCGAGCCTCTACAATCACTTTGCAAGCAAAGAAGAAATGCTCAAGGCAATTTACACTTACTGCTCTGACTTTTATACAAAAGTAAACCTCATTTCAGAAGAAGAGCTTGCCAGGACAAGTGGAACTCAGATCGAAAAGCTCTTCAAAACCTGTGCTACAAACTACATCAAAAAGCACGAAGTCGATCCGCTTTTTCAAATCTACACTTTCATCCAGTCAGAAAAATATTTTACAAAAGAAGTACTCGACATCTACCTTGCCCAGTGCGCAAAACTCGAAAACCAGGCATTCCTCTTTTTCAAGCTCATAAACAAAAACGATGACTTTGACAACGCCGCAATCAAGCGCGAAGCAAAGTACTTTTCAGAAGTACTCCTCACTTCGCTCGACAGCTACCTCGCAGTCAGAAAAGAAACAATCCGCCAGAACCCTGAAAGCGGCGTCGGTGCCCTCTTCGTCCTCCCAAGCGACGACAAGTCTCTGACAGACATCTCAAAATTTGCCGAGATGACGGTTAAGAAGTTTCTCTAGCCCGCGGGCGGTCAATCAGAAACCCGTTTCTATCCAAATTCCACTATAAAAAAAATCCAAAAAAATTCAAAATTCTTATTGTACAAAAGGGGGTAATAGGGTACTCTCTTATAACGCGCTGGAAAATTTCTGGCGCTACATAGACATAACGACATAGAAGCACTTGCAGTTTGCAAGCGGTTCGGCTATTTGTTTAACCCACTCGTAATGGAGAAAGTAGATGGTTCAGAAAGACACTGAAATCACCAATCAGTATTACATTACCAGACAGGATTCCACAGAGTC
>JAGHSB010000169.1 GCA_018066075.1 Candidatus Treponema scatequi | reverse complement strand
TGAAAACCGTGAAGTATTTATTGGCAGTTTTAGCAGGCACATTAGTTTATGTATTGATTTGTGTAACATGCGGCAGAAATGGATTCTGGGCAACAAGTCAGCTTATTGAGCAGAAAAGGGCAATTAGTGCCAATACCCAGAGCATTCAGAACCTCAATGAAGAGTTAAAACTCGAAAAAACAGCCATTGCCAATGACGAAGATGTTATCGCTGCCTATGCCAGAAAGCTCGGTTATGTCCGAGACGGTGAAAAAATTGTAAAAATCACGGGACTTGGTTCAGTTTCAAAGCTTATGTACGAAACTGGAACTGTAATGAAGACAAAACCTGTATTATTTGTACCGGAATGGATCTGCAAGGCCGGCGGTCTTATTGTTGGAGTTCTGGTCTTTATTTTAATGCTTTTATATGATATATCTTACGGGAACATTTCTTTCAAAAAGAAAAAATACGAAACTGTAGCTGGTATTCCTGTATATGATATGCCTCAAGTCTGATAAAGATTCAATTGAAAAATGCGTTAACTGCCTCAAAAATGGAGAAGTCGTTCTTATTCCGACTGACACTGTTTATGGTTTTAGTGGAATTGTCGACGAATCAAACTCAACTGATAAAAAAATCAGAACAATCAAAGGTCGCGAAGAAACAAAACCTTTCATTCAGCTCATTGGAAATCCAGAAGACATAAAAAAATTTACGAACGACGAAATTCCATCTGAAATTTTAAAACTCTGGCCCGGACCTTTAACAATCATCGTAAACAACAAAATCTCACGAACAACAACTGCTTTCAGATGTCCTGACGAAAAGTGGCTCATCGAAGTTTTGAAAAAAACTGGCAGACCGATTTATTCGACAAGTGCAAACAGAAGCGGTACACCAATTCTCGAAAAAATTGAAGACATCAAAAAAGAATTTTCTGAAGAAGTTTCATTAATCGTTGACGACGGAGACAGAGTAGGAGGAGTTGCTTCTACAATCATCAGTGTCACAGATGGAAATGTTAAAGTAATCAGAGAAGGCGCTGTAAAAATCAGTCTTTAGTGTTTTTGATTTTTGAAAATTAAATCAGAAAAAATTAATTAATCTTTTTCCATTCGACGCGTTCACTCTTTGGTCCGATGCTTTCTGAGTCATCAAGTCCGAGAGTATTTTTAAATCCCGAAAGAGTTCCGCTTCCTGTAAGCATGAAAGTCCATTCGATTGGAGCTGCATTGTCTGCGTATGCTAAAACTTTCTGACGCGGAATGTCAGGATAGAACGATGCGTTGAAGTTTCCCTGCTGTTTAACTTTGAGCATCATGTGATCGTTCGGAGTTTTTTCAATTTCGACAGTGATGTTCATCGAAGCACCGTTTGAAAAAATTACAAAGCCGCGTCCGCTTCTCATTAAAATGATTTTCGTAACGTTCTTTTCTCCGGTCCAGGTTCCGCTTACACCTTCGACAGTCATTGCAACATCACTGATAGGTTCGCGTGCTGCTCTTGCCTGTGTCTGTCCCTGTGTAAGTTCTGTTCCGCATGAAGAAGAAATAACTTCTCCAATTGAGTTTTTTGCATCAGCAAGAATTTTATAAAATGTTTCAAAGTTTTTTGAAACGGAAGTTACTTTATTTGTTTCTGTATTTTTTGCGTAGTATGTACAGATCCATGTTTCATCTTCTGTCTTGTCAATTTTTGTAAAGAAGATGATTGCTTTTGATGAAGACTTTAACTTGTCGTTTTCAGGAACAAGCTTGAAAAGAGAATCTTCATTTAATTTTTTTATTTCTGAATCTGAAAGAGCAAGAAAGTTTTCTCTGAGTCCGCTGTTTCTGTAGTCGATGATATTAAGTTCCGGGATTGCCCTGATCTGAGCTGCAATCAAATCCTGCGAGATATTTATCTGGTTTGTCTGAACGCTGTCTGCAAGAATTCCATAATAAAAAACGTCAAACTGTTCCTGACAGAATGCACTTACTGCACATGCGAAAAAGAGAAAAATGAAACTTCTGATCTTCTTTGTCAAAAACATTTTCTTAAAAATATCTCCACATTTATAAACAATTTAACGTTTTATAATGTTACGAATTAAGGTCTTTCTTAAAGTCTCTTGCCATTTCACGATTAAGGTCTTTTTCCTTGATTGAAGCACGCTTATCAAAGAGTTTTTTACCTTTACAAAGACCGAGGTTTATTTTAACCCTGCCGTTCTTGAGGTAAAAATCAAGTGGAACTAAGGTAAAGCCTTTTTCTTCGACCTTGCGCTTTAATCTCTTGATTTCATCCTGGTGAAGAAGGAGTTTTTTTGGTCTGTCAGGGTTATGGTTGAAAATCGAGGAATATGAATATTCGCTGATGTGAAAGTTTTTAACCCAGACTTCATCATTTATAATTTCGGCAAAGGAGTCGAGAAACGATATGTTTCCGGCTTTTACAGACTTAACTTCTGTTCCTTCAAGTACTACGCCGCATTCGATTGATTCTTCTATACTGTAATTGAAACGGGCTTTTTTGTTTTCTGCTATTTTTTTACCTTCTGCCATAATATTACATTATAAACCAAACATCTGTATACAACAAGCATCCGCCCGGTAAATATTGAAAAGCGGGTTTTTATATGATATTATTATTTTTATGCAAAAAAACATGAGTAAAGACATCTACAGATTATCGTTCAGGCTTAAAAAAGAGCTTCACAGAAGAATTTTCGTTGCGATAATCAACTTCATATTGGTTTTCATCAGCTTAAACCTTATCCTTTCGTTCATCATCTATCCGGTCCAGGAACAGTCAAATTCTATGGGACCTGATATTCCTAAAAATTCACTTGTTTTCGTAACTCCGATCAATGCAAATGTAGAACGAGGAGATGTATATCTTGTTGATAAAAATTCTCCGATTGACGGTTTGTATCATCGTTTTGTAAGTTCTCTCATTTCATTCTTTACATTCCAGAAAAAGAGTTACAAAAGCGAAACAGAACAGCTCAGTTCAAGAATGGTTTTCCGAAGAGTAATCGGAATGCCTGGTGACATCGTATACATGAAAGATTTCATGATTTATATCAGACCTGAAAATGAAAAACACTTTTTGACAGAGTTTGAACTTTCAAACAAGCAGTACAATATTGAAATCAAAAAGCTTCCGAAAGACTGGGATGATTCAATCGGACTTAAAGAAGGATTTACTCCTGTAATTCTCGGTCCTAATCAGTATTTCGTAATGGCTGACAACAGATATTCGAGCCTCGACAGCCGCATGTGGGGAATCGTAGAAAAAAGTGAACTTGCAGCAAAAGCGCTCGTTCTTTATTTTCCCGTAAAGCGATTTAAAGTTTTGTAATTTGCTTTATATTTGTCTTCAGATAAACAGAGAGAAGATTAGCTATGAGTTCTGATGGAATATCGTTATACATTCATATTCCTTTCTGCAAGTCAAAGTGCATTTACTGTGATTTTTTCAGCCGCCCGGGCTGTGAATTATATTTTGAAGATTATGTAGATGCACTCTGCAAAGAAATCAAGTTCTATTCTTTTGGTCTGAGTAATAGTGTCTTGAATACGCTGTATATTGGCGGAGGCACTCCAAGTCTTTTATCAGTGGAACTTTTACAAAAAGTTTTCACATGCATAAAAAATAATTTTCAGTTTAACAAAAATTTCGAAGCCACAATCGAACTTAATCCTGATGACGTTTCAGAAAAATTAATTTCTTTTTTAGATTCGTCAATTATCAACCGTATTTCAATCGGAATACAGTCTTTGAAAAATTCCACTTTAAAATTTATTGAAAGAAGGGCTGACAGAGATACAAGTTTATCTGCACTGAAAATCATTTCGAAAAATTTTTCAAAGAGACTCTCTGTTGACCTCATCGCAGGGCTCCCTTATGAAACATCAGACGATTTAAAAACTAACATCGATGAACTCTTAACTTTCAATCCGGAACATTTTTCTTTGTATTCACTTTGCATCGAAGAAGGAACAAAACTGTACAGACTGATCGAAGAAAATAAAATTGATTACAATTCAGAAACTTCAGATGAAGTTTATCTTTATGCAAAAAAATATCTTGAAGAAAAAGGTTTTGCCCAGTATGAGATTTCAAATTATTCGAAAGATGAAAACTCTCAGAGCAGACATAATAAAGTTTACTGGCATCTGGAAAATTATCTCGGATGCGGATCAGGGGCAACAGGAACAATTTTTTATCAAAACGAAAATTCAATCCGCTGGACAAATACAAATGACATTGAAAAATATATTTCCTTCTGGAAAAATTTCACAGTAACAGATGAGATTAAAAAAATAAATTTCTGTAAAGAGAAAAATATTTCTGTGATTAGAAATGCGTTTGAGAAAATTCCACTTGAAACAGAAATCATTGATAAAGAAACAGAAGAGTTTGAATTTTTTATGATGAACTTTCGTCTCTCTGAAGGTGTTTCGAAAAACAGGTATGAAAAAAGATTTAAGAAACAGATTGAAGAAGTTAATGTAATTAAAAATAAAACTTTTGAAAAATGGGTAAATGAAAAGAAAGCGGAAATAATAAAAACAGATGATGACGTTTATTACGTTTTAAATGAAAACGGAAGATTGTTTTTGAATTCTTTTCTGGAACAACTTTAAAATACTGAATTTTTTTGAGCAAAAAAAAACGTTTAACAGCATCGGAGGAACGCTGTTAAACGCATTCGTTTTTTTTCAATACCTTGTGGAACGAATCATCAACAAGTAAATAATAACATAATAAGTCAAATATGTCTAATAT
>JAGHSB010000121.1 GCA_018066075.1 Candidatus Treponema scatequi | reverse complement strand
GATTCCCTTTGTTCAGGTTGTGCTTTTTTATTTATATAATTATTAGTATTTGATTCTGAGTGAGGAATGTATTCTGAGTTTTTGCTTTTTCCGTTAAAGTTTGAGTAATCAACAGGGATACTGAATTTTTTATAAACATGATCAAACAGTTCTTTTCCTGATAATCCTGTTTCAATCCCGATTACATCAAAAATGTCATAATCTACACCACATGAAAAACAATGACATCTGTTACGCCTTGAATCAAAAGACATACTTGGATGCTTATCATCATGAGATGGATTGAGACATGAAAAATTTGTTGATGTGTTGATACCTTTAGCGTTAAGATAGTCCAAGAGATGTGTCTTGGCACTTTCTTTAGCTTCTTCTGGATTCATATGGTCCCCACCCTATATCCATTTGAACTAATTTTCTTAATGCTAATTTAATACGGCATAGACGTATCTGCAATACGTCAGCCTTAAATTTAATATAGCTTTATATTAGCTATATAATAAGCTCTTAGGATTTTTTAAGGTAGGCTAAGTCCTTATTTCATAAGGGTTAACGAAGTTTTATTCCCACGTTAAAGAGTCCAAATTCCACGTAAAGAAGTCCAAAATCCACGTTTAAAAGTCCTTCTTCCACGCTTGTCAGTCCTTTTATTCGAATTCTTCCACGTTCAAAAGTCCTTTTTTTGATCCAAAATTGCTGTAATTTTATGACATTTTTTCTTAATTTTATGAATTTTTATGCATTTTTTTTCAGACTTTTTTATTTGTGAACCAAAAGAAGCAGAAAATGAACAAATTTTTGCCTATATTGTACATAAATTGCATGATTTTAAACAAATTTCCCACGTAAAAAAGTCCTTTTTGGCATAATTTATCCACGTAAAAAAGTCCTTTTTTAAAAATTCATATAATAGATAGATTTTTTCAAAAAAATTGGGTTAAAAAGCCTTTTTTTCTCAAAAAAGACCTGATTTTTCCACGTTCAAAAGTCCTTTTTGCTTAGATTTACCCACGTTCAAAAGTCCTTTTTACATGTTTAAAATATTGATCCAACAAGAGAAACTTATTCTTTTTTCTTACCTTTTTTTGAACTTTCGTCCTGTTCAATCTTTTTTGATAAAGCTTTTACTTTTGCTTTTTCAGCAATTTCTGCTCTCTTTTTTTGAGTAGCTTCGATTTTTGTTCGTTTTGTATGAGCTAGACTTTCAAAATATTCAAGGTATTCATTATGAAGCTGTATGTTTGCATACCCTTCTTCAAGGAATTCTATGATGTTGGCATTTACGTTATACACTGGAGTAATTACCAGATCCCCGTTTTCAGCTTTTGTTACTTCATTCAAAGCATTCAGGATAGGCTCTCTAATGTCGCGTCCTGGATTTTTCGTTTGATTTTCATCAGGTAAATCCAGAATCTGTTGAAGAGTTTTGAAACTGATGTTAAAACTCTGTTTTTTGTCGATGTCATTCAGACGTTTTCTTGCAAGCATAAATGTATTGAGCAAAATATCTGCAGCATTATCTGAAAGTGAGAAGTAAGTTTTTGGAATGATGGAAAAATATTGCAGAGCGAATAATTCCCAGTTGATTCGTCTGTTTAGAAAGATTTCTGCAATTCCGTTTTTTACGTGGGCACCGGTAAAAAGAACCTCGATACCAGTGTCGGTAATCTGTTTCATGTCCTTTTTGTCACGAACGACACCTTCAATTTTGATGCTTGTAAGAGGTCCTTTTGCCTCATTGAATGCCTGTCTTGCGGAACGAAGTGTTTTATAGCTTCCAAGTTCAACAAAATCTGTAAGAGGAAATTTTATACTGATATCTTGAATTAGATTTTCTGAAATATTTTTTCTGCTCAAGTTGATTAAAGTGTATGTCAGAATTTTCTTGAGAGGTTTATTTGCTTTTGTAAAAAAGTCTACGTTATCGAGATGAATTACTGTTTCTGTATTGTCGGTTGTATATTTTACTCGTTGACTTAATTCTTTTGTTGTTCCTTCTGGAGGTGTGAAGAAGTCAAGCTGAGAAGAGTGACTGTTCTGCTCAAGACGATTTGCAAATGTTTCAAGATTTCCTGCATGGCTTACAACATTAAACATTGTATTAGATGCAGGACTGTTTGGGAAACTGAAAAACTTGCTGTTTTTATCGGTATCGCCAACTTCCCTGGTATTGTTTACTGCAGGAAGATTCTCGTCATTATCTGTTTCTTTCATGAATAACTCTTTTCCTAATTTTTAACTTTGAATCTTAAACATTATTAAAGGGCGATGTCTGAAAGTCCAATGTCTGAGAAATGAACTTTTCCTTTCTTTTCCTGCTGTTCAAGATATCTGATTGCAATCTTGATTCCCTTTGAAAGAGAAACTCCATGTTTCATGAAATATGCTTTCATAGCTTCTCTTTCTTTTTCAGTTGTTCTTACTACGACCTGTGTTACTTTTACATTTTTTGATGTTGCAACATCATCATCAATACTGATTTCTGTGATGTCATCTTCAAAAGTTGTGGTCATGAAGTTATTTGTTGTATCAATTTCTGTTATATCTTCTTCAGTGACAGCTGGTGTTTCAGGTATTGTTTCTTCAACAGTTTCTGTTACTGGTGCAGGACCGCCAATTGGTTTGTCCATTGCTTTAAGGAAATCCATATCCATTGTATTTTTAGCTGGTTGTACTTTCTGCATAAAAATCCCCTACCCTATTGGTTATTTAAGTGCCTGTGCAATTTCTGCCAAAGACTCTAATGTTTCTTTTTTTGAACCTGCAATTGACTGGTATGGAACTGAAGTTGTCTGGGCTTTGCGGAAACCAGTATCAGTTGGAATTACGAATACTTTGTATCCGCTTGGTTCAAGAGCTTTGTACTGAGCTACAAGATCACGACACTGAGTGATTGAATTATTATTTTCGTTAAGAACTAATTTATTTAAGAATGGCTTGCCATTAACGTTAACACCGTAACAGTTGTCATAACGTTTTTTCATGGCATCAAGATTTACTTTGAATGTTTTAAGTCCGTCATAAGAAAAACGGTCGAGTTTCAGAACATTGATTACTTCGTCACTTGCAATGAAACATGATTCTTCAAGAGCACCGAATGCAGGTGATGTATCAATTACGCAATAGTCAAAAACATCTGCAAGTTCATTTTTGAGCTGAGCAAGTTTGAACTGTTCTTTCTGTGCTACTGTTTCCTGATAAGTTCTAAGTCCGCCGTCAATTCCTGCTGTTGGAATAATAAAAAGATTTTCTACCTGAGTTGGCTGGATTACATCTTTGATTGTGCACTTATCAGAAAGAACATCTGAAAGTTCGTATTGGAGAGGAGAAGACAGATTCATCCAGTCTGTTGTGTTTCCCTGAGGATCGGCATCGATTAAGATTGTTCTTCCGTACTTTGCAAGTTCTACTGCAACGGATACAGAAACAGAAGTTTTTCCTGTTTCACCTTTCTGGATGGCAAAAGTGTATGTCTTCATTATTTTCCCCTCTATACTTTGTTTATACGTTATATAC
>JAGHSB010000113.1 GCA_018066075.1 Candidatus Treponema scatequi | reverse complement strand
TTACACTGACAGCTATATTGCATTTGTAACTGATAAAATAAATAAAAGACCAAGAAAATGCCTTGGTTACAAAACACCTTTCGAGGTCTATTATTCAAAAACGTTGCACTTGATTTGACAATTCAAGCAGTAAAAGAAATATGCCATGCTTCATTCTCTTTTTCATAACTTACAGAAGATGTCCAAAAATCTTGGCCTACATAACTATACGAATCTAAAACTTGTGTCGCATAATGAATTTTGTCGTTATATTCTCTACAAACATAAATTAATTCTGCAAATGTAGGTAAATACCATCCGTTTTTATCATATTTTGTACTTTTTGTTGCTTTTGTTGAATAATTTTTACAATACCAGAAAGCAGAATAGTTATTCGGATTACCTGTATCATCTTCTTCATCATTACTAACTAAATATTCTGCAACTTTTGAAAAATTATTCTTTCCATTTCGATTCGGATTTCCCTCTTTATAGCTTTCATCATTAAAATCATAATCCTTATAATTATTTCCTATTGGGTAACACCAAATTGATTTTATTTTTTTATTTACTATAATTCCATTACCCCAATTAGAACACCATTCCTTTGAGGAACCAGGCTCAAGTCCTACACCCAAAGTTCTATTCCTTGTTCCATCTTCTTCATCATTCAATTCTTTACCAACGTAAAAAATTATAGCAATTGCAGCCTTTTTTTGTGCAGCTGTAATTGTATCATCTCCACCACTAATCTTACCGTCTGGTCCAAAAAAATCAGCATAATATGTTGCACTTCCGTCATTGAATACGATATCGCCAACTTCTTTTGGTTCTGAAGGCGCTTTTTTTCCAATATAGCTTGAGCCACTGTTTGGTTAAGAACAAGATGCAAGTACTAACGAACCTGCAAGACAACCTAACAAAATTAATTTAACAATTTTTTTCATTGAGAAAATCTCCTTTTATAAATTCCACTTATTTTTCATCAACAAGATATTTCAAATCTTTGTTTGTCATTTCACAGACACATGAGTCACTGTAAATATTAACAGCAGTTTCAATCATATCGATTACTGCGTAGATTGGAAGAATAATTCCCATGATACCGATTGGCATTCCTTTTCCTGCCATCAATGAAAGAGTAAGGAAGAAACATCCCATTGGAACGCCGGCGTTACCAACTGCACTGATTACAGAAATCAAAATCCATGTGATAACAGTAATCAAATTTAATTCTACGCCTGCATTTTTCATTACGAAAAGTGAAGTTACTAAAATGAATGCTGCACAACCGTTCATGTTGATTGTTGTACACATTGGAAGAATAAAGCGAGAGAATTTTTTATCACATTTAAGACGGTTTTCAACACAGTCCATTGTTACAGGAAGTGTTGCAGCAGAGCTCTTTGTGAACAATGCTGTAAGAATTGCAGGAATCATATTCTTGAAATGCTTAACTGGATTAATTCCACGAACAAGAAGGAACAATGAAAGAACGATAAAGAACTGAATCAAGTTACCGCTCAATACAACTGCTGTGTATCTTCCGATTGATTCCATTGCGATGTGAGCACTCATTTCTTTAATGAGCTGAGCTGTAAATGCGATAATTCCGATCGGGAGAATTGCAATAATCCATCCGATTACCATGAATACCATTTCCTGAAATCCGTTGATGATATTCATAACGGCTGTTTTCTTTTCTGATTCTTTCATCTTTGAAATTGCAATTCCGAATACTGCAGAAACAATCAAAATTGAAAGAACATTTCCAGAAACAAACGGATAAAGAATGTTGTCTGGAATTGCACCGATAAAATAATCAAGGAATGAAGAAGAATTCATTGTTGCAAGTTTTTCTGCTGCAACTCCTTCATAAGCTGCAGATGGAAGAACTTCCGGTTTGATGACAAAGAAAAGAATTGCAGCAATTGTCGAAGCAGCAACTGTTGTCAAAAGAGTATACATAAGAGTTCTTTTGAAAATCTTTCCTGTTTCTTTATTACCGCCGAGCATTGCAAGTGTCGTAAGAATCGAAACAGCAATTGCCGGAACAGCAGTAAACTTAAAGAGTCTTGTAAACACTGTTGCTACAAAACCACAAACATTATCTATTACATCAATGTGCAAAGAACCCAAGACAGCACCAATAACAAGTGCGCCAACCCAAAAAATAACCTGTTTAACCTGTTTAGTCATTTTGAAACTCCGTTTCTATAAAGTTAACAATTTTATTTAGTATACAATTCTGTTTATTTTTATGATAGAGAGTAAAGTGGAATTTTTAAGTTCTGCCTTTCAAAAAAACTATTTGAACTCCTTTCAAGCAAATTCCACTAAAGCATCATTCATAATGCGTCCACATTCTTAACACGCGGACAATATGCTCCGTTTCAAAGACTTCATAGACAAGCCTGTGCTGGATGTTTATTCTCCTGGAATATTTTCCTGTTAAATCACCCATTAATTTTTCATAAGGTGGTGGAATTTGGAACGGGTCGTTTTTTATTACTTCGATTAATTTTTTCGTGGCGTCTTTTAGATTTGACTGTTCGATTTTTTTACTGTCTTTGGCTGCCTGGTTTGAGTAAACTACTGTCCACATTACCAGTCGAGTTCCTTTACACTGTTTTCAAGCGGTTCTTTGCTTGCCTCAATAATTGATTCACGCATTCCAGGAATGGAACATAAATAAAGCGTTTCCTGAATTGAATTCCAGTCTTCTTCTGATACCAGAACTGCATTGTTTCGTTTACCGGAAATAACAATCGGCTCATGAGTATCATGCGTTTTATCTATCAGATTATACAAGTCAGTTCTTGCTGCAGTTGCATTCATAACTTTCATACTCCAAGCGTACGGTATATCGTACGGTTTGTCAAGAAATTATCTTCACTTATATAATACTGATAGTTATTAAAAATATATCGAATTTAATAAAAAAGGCCTTTGTTTTACACAAAGACCTTTTCAAAAATCGCCGTTTCAAAACATCGCTGCGCGACGTTTTGAAACAAAATAAATAAATAGTTAAATCCGCTGCACTGCGTTTCGCTATTTGAAAGCCCGCACCGCACACACGTAACCGCTGAAGTCACTCTTGCTGCCGACATTCCCATCTCCATTGCTGAAATCGAGAAAGAAAGCGCCAACGTTACTAACGGTGGAAGCGTACTGGGACGACGACCAGTAAGAGCTTGAGCCAAACTGACTTCCACCACAAAGATCGCTTGCTGCATCTACTGTTGTTTTTACATTGTAAATTGCATAAAGCTCTGCAAGTGAAGGTAAATACCAGCCTTCATTATATGGAGCACTAAGACTATTTGTTGTTCCATATTCTTTTCCAAACTTGAATGCTGGGTAATTAGAAAGATCTGTCGTATCAGTTATTCCTTCAAATTCTGCCATCTGTTCATAATTATCGCTTCCGTTTTTGTCGCCAGAAGTTGTTGTACACTTGATTGTTGTGATGTTTATTGAATATCCTTTTACAGAAGTGTTAGCACACCATGCAAGACCATTATTATCATGTTCCAATCCAACACCTAACGTTCTAACTGTTGTATTATCCGGATCTCCATTAACATCACTGTTAAGCCCTGTTCCAACATAGAAAATTACTGCGATTGCAGCATTTTTTTCTTCATTTGTAATTTTTGGATTTGTTGTTCGTGCATCAATTTCTGCATAAGGTGTTGCACTTCCATCGTTAAATACGATGTCACCAACTACATATGGTGCGCCATACTTTCCGATTTTTCCAGAAACCTGTGCACGACCTCCGCCAGTTCCACCGCCTGGATTACCACCACTGGTTGGTGATGAACATGATGCCTATACAAACGCTGCTGCAAGACATAATAACGAAATTAAGTTGGTAAACTTTTTCATAAAGAAAATCTCCTGTATTAAATTCCACTTGTATATAATACATCTTTAACCAATTCATAGGAAGTACTTCTTCCGCCGGCTTTACTCTTTTGTAATACTCCTGTATGAATCAATTTTTCTATATCACGAGTTGCAGTATCCTGTGAACATTTGCAGATTTTTGCATATTTTAATGATGTCAATTTTCCTTCAAAATCTGTCAAAAGCATCTGAAGAATTTTTCTCTGTCTTTCGTTTATGTTGATTGAATCAATCTTATTCCAGAATACTTTTCGATTCTGACTTTCTTTTAATTCATCAAGTACAGATAAAACTGCACGATTCATGCATCCAATGTACCACAAAATCCATTCTGTAATATCCATTGAGCCGGACTCTTCAACTTGATGAAGCATTTTGTAATAATCCTTTCGTTCTTTACAAAGCTGTGCACTCATACTAAAAAGATGATCGTTACAAATGGAATTTTTATCACCCTGACAAAGAGCCATATCTGCAATTACTCTGGCAAGACGACCGTTTCCATCTTCAAATGGATGAAGCTCTACAAAATAAAGATGAGAAACCGCACTTTTAATTACAGAAGGAATCGTGCTGCAGGAAATTCCATTAAACCACTCAAAAAAAATATTCATTTGATTTTGTAAAATATTTGCAGGCGGCGCTTCAAAATGAACAGTTTCATTTTTACCATAGCCACTAATTACACGCATAGGACCTTCATCATCAGTTCTGTACTGCCCAACATGAATAACATAAAGTCCGTTAAAACTTTCATTTCCATCAGGATTTCCAAATAATTTTTTATGCCAGCTAAAAAGTCTTTCTTCTGTTAAAGTGGAATTGCAATTGTGAACTGCATCTGTAATTACTTCTACGATGGAATTTATATGCGGACGATTTTTGTCCAGAGTTTCGCCATTTGCAAGAATTATATTTTCAAACCCCAGTTTTCTGGCAACAGAAGAACGAAGACTATGTTCATCAAGATTTACGCCCTCGATTTCAAATGAGTTTTTTATTTCTCTTGTAAAGCGGTTTAACGCAGATTCAGACTGAACTTTAAAACCAAGAGAACGCATCTGCCCTTCCAGAATTCCCTGATTGGAATTAAGTTCTAAGAGAGGATTCAGCAGTTTTGATTCATTCCAGGTAAAATTTGGCCACTGAGGATTTTGCCAAAGATACATCATGTTGATATGTTAACACTAAGTGCGGAGATTAGCAAGTTATTCTCCGCAAATAAAAGATTATTTTGCGGAGAATAAAAGGTTTTTCTACGCATTTGCAGTTCAAAGAAATCGACCATAAAAAAAGGCCTTTGTTTTACACAAAGACCTTTTCAACGAACTGCGTTTCGCTATTACATTATCTCTTCAACATCCAATTCACCGGCAACGCATGGAACTGTGATTGACCAGTTTTCCAAAACCTGTGGGTGAACTTCGCCGAAGACGCCGACCTGCTTTCCGTTTACCATGATGGCTGCCTGGCGGCCTGGGATGAAGCGTGGGTCGTCACATTCTGCAACTGTGTATTCGTGATCGAGAAAGTACAAAAGTGATGAAACTTCACTGGCCATGCTGTTGAAGTTTGCGTTGCTTGCGGCTGTCATAAAGCCGAGGCTCTGTCTTGTGCGTGTTCCTGTGTTTTCTTCGTCGCAGAGGTATGCAACTTTTCCGATTTCGAAAATTTTGTGAGGGAAGATTGCGTTTGCGCTCTGTGCTTCTGCTTTTAAAAGTGAAGCGATGATTGATGGGCGAACAAACTGATAGTTTTCACTCATTGGGTTTGCAACTTCGATGATTTTAGAATCGTCGATATTCATTTTTTCGATGTAATCTTTTTTGCTTCCGAGGTAGTTGAAAATCATTTCCTGATATCCAAGTCCTACCATTACATTCTTTGCTTTTCTTGAGAACAATGTCAAAGGCATCAAGCGGCCGATTGTAAAGTCGTTTGGTTTTTCTGCGTTGAAGTTTTCAAGTCCGACACCGATCATTACATCTTCGATGATGTCTACTTCGTGCAAGAAGTCGTTTCTGTATGGAGCTGGCCACACTGTAAATTCCACATCACCATTTTCATCTTTTGTTTCAACTTTATTTCCCATTCTTGAAAGTGCATCAAGAACTTTTGCTTTATCAAATTCGCTTCCGAGAAGTTTGTTGATGTTTGAAAGTTTTGCTTTTGTAGGCTCTTGGAAATAGAAAGGAGCGTAAACTGATTTTCCAAATCCTGTGTCGTATGGATGGTCTACTCTGATTGGAATTATTTCGTAACCGCAGTCTGCAAAGTCACAGGCAACGATATTGGCAGCAAGCAAAAGGTTTGCCATGTTGTCACCAGTAAGTTCCACCATCAAATCTTTATCGCCAACCTGAACAGCGCCCAAAGTTGCACTGTTGATGATTGGTGCCATAGACATTACTTCGCCAGAATCATCTGTCAAAAGCGGGAACACTTTCTGGCCTTCGAGAATCCAGCCAAAGTCTTTTCCTTTTGGATGATCTGTTAAAATCTGACGGCAAGTCATTGGAGCGTCACAAGCCAAAGGTACGAAAGAAGTTTTATCAGGATCTACTGCTTTATAGTGAACAGGCCATTTGATCTGGTCAACGCGATAGAGTCCCATTGAAAGCGAACGGCGTTTGCGGCCAAAGTTCCATGCGAGTTTTTCCTGTGTCTGGATGATGTCCAAAAGCATTGGTTCGTCGATTGGTTTTCCGGCGATCATAAATGCTACCATGTATGGTCTTACATCTTTTACAGCAGGATCAACTGTTACTACACGGTTCTGATAATCTTTGATGTTTCCTTCGCGAGAAAGAAATTTGTCATAGTCACCGAGCTTTGCTCCTGCGTGAATACGAAGCTGACGAGCAACACCATTTGTTGACCAGAGGTCAGGACGGTTTGTATCGTTAAGTTCGATTTTGATTACACGCTGGTCTTCTGGCTGTGACATGTCTGGCTTTTCATCAAGTTCAGCTTTTCCGCATGTTAATTTTTTTTCTAATGTGTCGTAGTCATATTTTTGACCAACCATTTTGAAAAATAATTTTTCGTTAACTTCAATCTTTGGCATTTTGTTTTTCCTTCGTTTTTATTAATTACATTTCTTGAAAATCAATGATGTGTTAACACCACCGAATGCGAAGTTGTTTGACATTACGATGTCTGTATTAATTTCGCGTCCTTCGCCCATGATGTAATCGAGTTTGCCAACTGCAGGGTCAAGGTTTTCTTTTGTTAAGTTAAGTGTCGGGTGGAACCATCCGTCGTTCATCATGTTGATTGTTACCCAAGCTTCGAGACAACCGCAGCATCCAAGTGTGTGTCCTGTATAACTCTTTGTTGATGAAATTGGAACTGGTCTCTTGAATACAGATTCTGTTGCGTTTGTTTCTGCAACGTCTCCGTGTCCTGTAGAAGTTCCGTGTGCGTTTACATAACCGATCTGGTCTGGGCTGATTCCTGCATCATCGATAGCAAGCTGAAGTGCTTTTGCCATTGTTTCCTGGTTTGGAGTTGTGATGTGGTTTCCGTCCTGGTTTGTACCAAAGCCGATGATTTCTGCATAGATTTTTGCACCGCGTGCTTTTGCGTGTTCGTATTCTTCGAGAATGAGTGTTGCTCCACCTTCACCGATTACAAGACCATCGCGTTCTGTAGAGAATGGTGATGGTGATTTTTTAGGTGTATCGTTCTTTGTAGAAGCTGCATAAAGTGTATCAAAAATATCTGAGTCAGCAGCACTCAATTCTTCTGCCCCTCCGGCAATCATGATATCCTGAAATCCGTAAGCAATCTGTTCGTAAGAATAACCGATTGACTGTGAACCAGAAGTACAAGCTGTGTTTGTTGTAATGATTCTTCCGCGGATCTGGAAGTAAACTGAAAGGTTAGAAGCTGCTGTCTGTGGCATAGCACGAACATAAGTTGTAGCGTTCATTCTTGTGCAGTCAGCGTTTTCAAGCATTGCGCAGAATTCCATCTGAGCATCCATTGAACCCATGCATGAACCGTAAGAAATACCAGTGCGTCCGTTGTGAAGTTCTTCTGCAACATTTCCGTCTGCATCGATAAATCCTGCCATTCTCAAAGCATCATCAGTTGCCTGAAGAGCAAGGCGTGATACACGACCCATTGAACGAGTCTTTTTTCTGTCATATTTGCGAAGTTCTTTTGTGTAAGGAGCTGCAAGGCGTGTATTCATTCCGGCACCGTAGCGGTCCCATTCGTCCATGCGAACTACACAGTTTTCAAGACCCTTGAGAGTCTTTTTCATTTCTTCCCAGTTATCTCCAAGTGCACTGCAAACACCAGCACCAGTTACAACTACGCGTCTTTTTTCCATAATTTATTCTCCTAATACTTTTAAATCTGTAGTTTCCATTACAGTAATTGTTGTTTCAATTGCCGGAACATCAGGATTTTCGCTCGAATAAGCGATTCCTGAATATGTCATCATGCTTTCAAGCTCATCAATCTTTTTGATTACGACATGAACAGAAGTTCCTGCCTTAAAGCTTGCAACATGTGCCTGATAATTTTGAACACTCAAAAGAAAACCAGGCTTTGGTGGTTCCCCGCGTTCGCATCCTGTAACTCCCGACAAAGCAGAAATGCTCTGTGCAATAAGTTCAAATGCAACATGCGATGGAATTCCATCTAATTCATCATCATAAAAGATATGATTTTTTGTTACAAGAGATTCTGATTCGAGAGTTCTTGCAACAATATCATGCTGGGTAAGATGATCGAGTAAAAACATCTTTCCCTTGTGTGGCAGAAGATTAATCAATTCTTCTGCAGGAACAGTCTGTGGTAACTTTCTAGGTTCCATTTAACATCCTTTACAAAAAGCAGCTCCGTACAAAAACGAAGTCACACCTTTTTAATAATTAAACTTATATTACAACCGCCAAAACCAAACGAATTGCTCATGGCAGTTTTAATTTCATTTTCTAAAACAGTGTCACCCGAAACAAAGTTCAATGCCGGAATCTCATCGTCCCTTACTCCGTCCCAGACCTGTACCGGCAGTTTTTTTTCTGCCGAGTGAACCAAAGCTTCGTAGCAGACTGCAAGTTCAAGTGCGCCTGATGCTCCGAGCGTGTGTCCCATTAATGGTTTAGTGGAACTTGCCCAAACGTGATTTTTTGTACCGCCAAAAACTGCATCGACAGCGCGTGATTCCATTGCATCGTTCAAGTGAGTTCCTGTTCCGTGAAGATTGATGTAATCAATTTCTTCTGCCGAAAAACCTGCATCACTCAAAGCAGCTTCAATCGCACGACGAGCGCCGCTTCCGTCTTCGAGAGGTGCCGTCATATGGCTTGCATCGGCTGATTCACCAGTTCCACATAAAATAACAGACACGCCAGAGTCACTTACAAGTTCCTTGTCTTTCGAAAGAACAAAAAGTGCGGCTCCTTCTCCGAGCGTAATACCTTTTCGATTTTTACTGAACGGATTTGTCTTTTCATCAGAAACAGCTTCAAGGCTGTCAAATCCCAAAAGAACAGTGTCACTCGCAACATCAACACCGCCGACAACAGCAGCATCAATTATATCTGCTTCCAGAGCCTCGCGTGCCTTACAGACAGCACTGGCCCCGGATGAACATGCAGTACTGAAAACAAAAGCAGGACCTTCAAGCGCGCACTCTTTTTTTACAAAAGCCGCAGGATAATCCGCACCCTGAACATCAAGCTCATATCCCTCCGGAAAAGCGCCTGTCTCAAAATATGCCTTATGACCTGCAATCGTAAACTCAGAACCGTTATCACACGAACCTATAAAAATTCCGATACGCTTTGCACCGTACTTTGCTTTTGCCTTTTCGATGACAGGTTTAATCTGTTCAAGAGCGAGATTCAGGATTCTCGTTATTCTCATATCATATTTTGCAGATGGAACAGATTTTAAAAGCGAATCATCAATTTTTCCGGCAAAAAATTCCTTTCCTGAAACAGCAGCAACAGTTTTAATTCCATCCTGACTGCCCGAAACACATGACTGCCACAAAGACTGTTCATCACAGCCGGCAGCACACGCAACTCCAGGTTTAGAAAAATACAGATTCGTCTTCACTTAAAATCCTTGTATCGAAAAATATTGTTTAATTTTACCTATTTATTGCTTTTTAATCAACAAATGTGATATTATAGAAAAAATCATAAAGGGGAAAAGATGTTAAAAGGTCGTCATTTAATTGAACCAGAAAATCTTTCAATTCAAGAAATCGATGAAATTTGTTCTTTAGCAGAACAGATGATTGTTGATCCTATTTCATTTCAAGATGTGTGCCGCGGAAAAATTCTGGCGGCACTTTTTTTTGAGCCAAGCACCAGAACAAGGCTTTCATTTGAAGCTGCGATGTTAAGGCTCGGCGGTGCGGTCGAGGGATTTGCTGATGCAACTTCTTCTTCTACTTCAAAGGGTGAAAGTCTTGCAGACACAATCCGCGTAGTTTCTTCTTACGCAGATGTAATTGCAATGAGAAATCCGAAAGAAGGAGCCGCACTCCTCGCTTCAAAATATTCAGAATGTCCGATTATCAACGCAGGTGACGGCGGACACTTTCACCCGACACAGACTCTAACTGACCTTTTAACAATCCGTGCTCTCCGCGGCAGTTTTGAAGGACAGACAATCGGTTTCTGCGGCGACTTAAAGTTCGGACGCACAGTTCACTCTTTGACACAGGCAATGTGCCGCTACCCTAAAAACAAGTTCATCTTCATCAGCCCGAAAGAACTTACAATCCCTGATTACATGAAAGAAAACCTTCTTCTTCCAAAAAACATTCAGTTTGTCGAAGCAGAACGTCTCGAAGATGTAATCGGTGACCTCGACATTCTTTACATGACACGCGTTCAGAAAGAAAGATTCTTTAACGAACAGGATTACATCAGATTAAAAGACAGCTACATTCTCGACCGCGAAAAAATGAAACTTGCAAAACAGGATATGATTGTACTTCACCCGCTTCCTCGTGTAAACGAAATCCAGCCGGAAGTTGACGACGACCCGAGAGCTGCATATTTCAAACAGGTTAAATATGGAATGTACGCACGAATGGCTCTCATTGCAAAACTGACAGGTGCACTTTAACAAAACCAGGAACTGAAAGTTCCACTTAATGAGGTATACAAATGCTAAATGTAGATACAATTAAAAACGGTCTTGTAATTGACCACATCTGTGCCGGAAGCGGACCAAAAATCTTTCACTGGCTCGGACTTGAAAAAGCAAAGTTTACAGCAGCGCTCGTTATGAATGTTCCATCAAAAACAATGGAACGCAAAGACATCATCAAAGTCGACAACATCATCAACATAGATTTCTCAGTCCTCGGCTTCATCGATCCGAACATTACAGTCAATGTTATTAAAGACGAAAAAATCGTAAAGAAAATCAAAATGGAACTTCCGTCATGCGTAGAAAATGTTCGAAAGTGCAAAAACCCTCGCTGCATCACAGCAACAGAACATTATGTTTCACAGAGATTCTTCCTCGTTGATAAAGAAAAATCTCTTTATCGCTGTGAATACTGCGATGCCCTTTACAAAGCAGGTGCTCAGGCAGAAGTCGAAGATCTTTTTGAAGAATAATTAAATGAAAGTAATTTACAACGCAAACCTAATCGACAAAAACACAGCACTCGAAGGCTTTATCGTTCTCGAAAACGAAAAAATCATCGCCGTCGAACAACATAACGCAGAAAAACCAGCTCTCGAAGAAATCAAAAACGCAATCAAAAAAAGCGCAGCATCAAATTCCACTGGTACATCACTCGAAGAAACACAACTTGCATCACTCACATCATCTGACATCACATACACTGACGCACAGGACCTCACAGTAATGCCCGCCTTCATCGATATGCACGCACACTTCCGCTACCCGGGACAGCCGCAGAAAGAAGACCTCGACTCAGGACTTGCTGCCGCACGAAACGGCGGTTTTGGAACTCTCGTTTTGATGCCAAATACAAATCCAGTAATTTCATCCCGCGAACAGGCGCTTGCTGTTATGAACGAGGCCCGCGAAAAAAAGATGTCAAATATTTTTCAGACAACTTCAATTACAAAAGATTTTGGTGGAACTGATACAACCCACATCACTTCGCTCGACTCAAAAAATTTTCCGGTAATCACAGAAGACGGTCACGATGTTTTGTCAAAAGATGTTATGTTTGATGGAATGAAAAAAGCTGCCGCAAATAAAATCATCGTGAGCTGTCACTCAGAAGATCCAAATCTTGCAATCGAAGCTCGCACATACAGACAGAACGCATTAAAACTCATGAAAGAATACAACATTCCCGCATGGGGAGTTGTTCCACAAGGCTTAGAAGTTCCACAAAAAATCTATGACGAAATACAGGCAAACCTCGAAAAAGCAAACGACCTTCTCAGAACTGCCGAAGACACTTTCACAGAACGCAACATCGAGCTTGCACACCGCGCCGGCGCCCGCGTTCACATCTGCCATGTGAGCACAAAAGGTTCAATCGATACAGTCCGCAAAGCAAAAGACAGCAAGTGGAACTGCACAGCAGAAATTACACCGCACCACATCGCCTTAACCGGAACAAAAATCCCCGAAATTTTTGCACTCGTTAATCCGCCGCTCCGTTCAGAAGAAGACCGCCGCGCTGTCATCGAAGCTCTCCGCGACGGAACAGCAGACACAATTTCTACAGACCACGCTCCGCACACATCAGACGACAAAGCAGCCGGCGCTCCAGGCTTTACCGGAAGCGAAACTGCGTTCGCAGTATGCAACACAGTTTTAGTTAAACAGGAAAATTTTTCTTTGAACAAACTTTCAGAATTGATGTCTGCAAACGCAGCAAAGATTCTCGGATTAAAAAAAGGACTTCTCGCTCCAGGTTACGATGCCGATTTGGTTTTCGTTGACCCGGAAGAAAAATGGACAGTTCACGCTGCAGATTTTGCAAGCAAAGGAAAAGCAAGTCCGTTCGAAGGAAAAGAATTAATCGGAAGAGTAAAAAAATTATTTGTCGGTGGAAGAGAAATAAGTTAACCACTTACTTTAACTAAAGAGATCAAATATGCCACAACTTACAGTCTTTCAATACATTTTTATTTTTGCAGCCGTATTTATCGCAGGCTTTATCGATGCAATTGCCGGAGGCGGCGGACTTATCACGATGCCAGCCTATCTTTTGATCGGGCTTCCATCTCACAGCATCCTCGGAACAAACAAGCTCAGTTCTTCAATGGGAACAGTAGTTTCAACAGCCGAATACATCAAAGATGGTTTTGTAAACTGGAAAAGTGGAATTTTCTGCATTCTGTTTACTTTTGCAGGAGCCTTTCTCGGTTCAAACCTTGCACTTTTAATTCCTGAAAATATTTTCGAAATCGTAATGATTGTTCTTTTGCCGATTATCGCAGTTTATGTTTACACTCACAAGACAATCGAAAACACAAAAGAACCTTTCAGCCCGAGAAAAACATTAATCCTCTGCATCATCTGTTCATTCTTCGTCGGAATTTACGACGGCTTCTACGGCCCTGGAACTGGAACAATTCTCATCCTTCTCTTGACCGGAGTCTGCCGACTTACACTCAACGAAACTGCAGGCACTACAAAAATCATCAACCTGACATCAGATTTAACTTCGCTTGCAGTCTTCGTCTACAACGGAAAAATCATCTGGGCATTAGGCCTCATCGCTGGAATTTTCTCAATCGGCGGCCATTTCTTAGGTGCCAGAGTCTTTGTCAAAAACGGAACAAAAATAGCGCGTCCTATCGTAATTCTCGTTTTGACCGCGCTGTTTGCAAAGATTCTCATTGAATGGATTATGGGAAAGTAAGTGGAATTTTGTAATTTCGAAATTCCATTTAAAAACAAAAGACCCCTTGAAAGAGCCCAGGTTGTCTACGGCACACCCATCATCCGCATACCGTTGCTTCGTTCCCGATCTCGCGGGGTTTTGCGGCGACAAATTGCATAGGACCTGGACTCATTCAAAGGGTCTCAAGTAATGTCATATTAACAAAAAACCACATGTATTTCAACAGACACCACTACGCTAAACTACAACTTTAGCCGATAAATAATAGATAAGATTGAATTTCAGTCTATTCTACTATAAAATACGGATTGTCTGACTTTAATCAGACTAAAAAATTACAAGGAAACGAAAATGGACAAATTAAAAGTACTTTTGGCTAAGGGAAGAATCTACGAATCAGTTTACGAATTATTGAATGATGTAGGTATTTCAATTCATCTTCCAGAAAGAACTTACTTTCCTACAACAAATCAGAAAGATTTGGCTTTTCAGGTTGTAAAACCACAGATTACAAGCCTTTTGCTTGCTCAGAATAAAGCAGATGTCGGATTCTCAGGAAAAGACTGGGTTTACGAAAACGGTGTTGAAGACAAGGTTGAAGAAATCATGGACCTCGGATTTGACGGTGTTAGAATCGTAGCTGCAATTCCAGAGACAAAAGACTTTGACAAGCTTCTCAAGGGTCCTGTTACAATCGCAACTGAATATCAGTCGCTCAGCCGCAAATGGGTAGAAAGCAAGAAAATCGACGGAGAAATCTTCCGCACATGGGGAACATCAGAAGGATTCGTTCAAGATAACGAAGATGCCCTCGCTCAGATTCTCATCGACAATACTTCGACAGGTTCTTCTCTCAAGGCAAACCGCCTTAAAATTGTTGATACTTTGATGGAATCTTCAACACGAATGTACGCTTCAAAAGAAGCAATGAAAGATCCGGAAAAGAAACAGAAAATAATGGAACTCAAGATGCTTTTTGAAGCAGTTCTCAGTGCACGCTCACGCGTTATGCTCGAAATGAACGTTTCAAAAGAAAACTTCGATGCCCTCATCAAAGGAATTCCTTCGATGAAGAGCCCAACTGTAAGCCCTCTCTTCGGAGACAACGGTTATGCAGTCAAAATCGCAGTTAAGAAAAGCGAAGTTCCTACATTGCTTCCTCAGCTCAAGAAACTCGGCGCAACTGACATTCTCGAATATCAGCTTCGCAAAGTAATGTGCTAAGTGGAATTTACGTGTAAGGTTTTCACGAAATATTTTTTAAGGGGAACGATATGAGAATTGCGACAATTGAACGAAATACAAAAGAAACTCAGATTAAGTTAACTCTCAATCTCGACGGAACAGGCAAATGTACAGTTATAAATCCGATCGGATTTTTTGACCACATGCTCCAGGCTTTCTGCAAGCACGGAATGTTTGACCTCGACGGCGAACTCAAAGGCGACCTCGAAGTTGATCAGCACCACTTGATTGAAGACACAGGTATTGCTCTCGGTCAGTGTTTTGAAAAAGCTCTCGGAAACTGCGCTGGTATTTTCCGTTCTGGATGTTTTCTCTATCCAATGGATGAAAGTCTCTGTCGTGCAGCCGTAGACTTTGGCGGAAGACCGTTCCTCGTTTGTGAATCAAACCTTACTGGAATTCCACTTGTATCAATCGGTCAGGATGGAAAAGAAGCAAGTTTTCAGACAGACTGCTTTGAAGATTTCTGGCAGGGATTTACTGCAAACGCAAAATGCAATTTACACCTCGACGCACTCCGCGGCCGCAGCGACCACCACAAAATGGAAGGCCTTTTCAAAGCTGCAGCCCGTGCAATCCGCCAAGCCGTAGAAATTGACCCGAGAAGGAACGGTGAAGTTCCAAGCACAAAAGGTGTAATTGTTTAAGAGAAAATTTTTTCAAAAAAATGGCTGTCCACGAAGTAATTCAAAACTTTCTGAAGGACAGCCTTTTTTTATATATTAAGTGATTTATGTATTTGATCTACAGGAATATTAAATGTACTGGAAGCAACTTCAGCCGAAATATTCAGTTTTTTCACAGCATTCATTGCCGCTTCAAGTTTTCCTTGTTCTATTCCTTGTTGCATTCCTTGTTGCATTCCTTGTTGTATACCCTGTTGTATACCCTGTTGCATACCCTGTTGCATACCTTGTTGCATACCTTGTTGCATACCTTGTTTTATTCCCTGTTCTAACCCTTGCTGCATTCCTTTATCAAAACCTTCTTTAAGTTTGTCAGAAAATTCCGTACTTAAAAACATAAATTGCCTCCGATAATCAATATCCTGTTTGGCTATAGATGTATATTTGCTCAGTGACTCAGTAAACGCATCTGTAGGAATATCAGTCTTTATGAAGCTGAAAAAATTACGAACATCTTTATCAGGATGTTTTTCAAGCTGACTAATATTATAAAATAGTTTAGTTGTTTCGTCATCTCCAATATCAGGCATTTCAAGACACTGGGTTTTAAAAGTATAAACTGGTAATTTTTATTAAACGGATCTTCAAGACAAAGAAAAATAATAATGTTTTCCTTTAATTCAGAATAATTTTTCCCCTGTTTTAAACTATCAACATCTATACAGCTCGAATAAAATCTGGCTCTTTTCAAAAGATTTGGTTTATTAGTTGTTTGCATTTCTATATCATAACAATGCTTTTCATCTGTAGTATAAACATCTAGTCTGATTCCGTGAGAATCAATAGAATCTTTGAAATAAACTTCTGAATGAGTATACTCAAGTTTTTTAATTTTGATGTTTAATAAAAGCTCGAGTGTATGTTTGCAGATTTCTTCATTCTGCATGACTTTTGTAAAAATAAAGTTATTCGAAAATGGAAGATTATTCCATTTCTCAATCAATTCATCAGGCGCTAAAATTAATTCGCTCATATGTCTCCTTGAAGTTTCTAATTAACTTCTCAGAGATATAAATACAAATAGTTTTAAAAAATATATCTAATTTTTGAAAAAAATTAAAAATTATTTCTCAACTACAACTAAATTTCTTTCTCTCGCATCTTTGTCAGTATCTGTCAAAAACGGAACTTCAAGCGGGATAACTTCGTACGATCTGTCTGGGTAATTAATCGCGCTCATTTCTTCGACGATTTTATCTTTCTTTGCTTTGTATGCAGCGAGCTTTCCGCCTGACGGGAGCATATTTAAAAGAGTTTTGATCATTTTTTTATCAAGCGGTCTGAATGCGCGGAATACTGCAATGTCGATTGATTCACTTTCAACTCGTTCTGCTTCTACATTTTTTACAGTGACATTTTTTAAACCAAGAATCGCAGCACAGTTTTCAAGAAAAGCGCAGCGCTTACTCATTCGTTCCACAAGAACAAAATTAAACTGCGGTAAACTCGCAGCAAGTGGAATTCCAGGAAGCCCGCCTCCACTTCCAATATCACCAATCACAACGCTGTCTTTTTTCGAAACGCATTCATTTGCAAGTGACTCAATATTTTTGCACGCACAGAGACTGTCGAGTATGTGACGGATTACGATTTCATCGTGATCATCTGTGTTAACAAGGTTGTAAGCAGAATTGAAAAGACGAAGTTCCTTGATGTAAGTTTCCATCAAAGGACAAATGCGGTCTGCATCTTCTTCTGCGAAATTTAATTTTAACAATCCGTCTTTTAATAAATCTGACATTTATTTTCCGATATCGATTAGCATATCGCTTGAATAATCTTCTGTTGATTCGCGAATTGTAATCAAGTTTCCTGTTTTTACTGCGATTATATTTTTTCTTTCACAGAATTTGTAGAGAAGACTTTTTTTGTTTTCTCTGTCCTGTGAAACTGAAAGTTCAACTTCGTAAATGTTTCTTCCGTCTTTTGTTCCTGATGATTTGAAATAAGCATAAAATGTTTCTGACAAAACTACATTGTTGTATTGTGCCTTGCAGTCACCAGTTAAAAGAAAAGAACCGTCGTTTGTCATGTCACTAAAGTAAACTGCATTGCATGATTTTAAAAGATCAAATCTGTTAACTGTAAAACGCAAAATTGCAGGCGGTTCGTTTGATGGTTTTAATTTTGAGAAATCAGGTTTTTTGATTTCTTCCTGTGCTGCTTTTATTTCATTGAGTTCTTTCAAAATCTTTTCAAGAACTGCATTCTGATTTGTATTTCCAACGGTGGAATTTGTAAGACCGGCATTTGCTCCAGTTAAAAGAGATGCAATGTTTGGCAAAAGTCCCTGACCAGAGAGCGCTGTCAAATCAGTTGCGCTGATTGAATCGAGCTCTTTCAATACGGCTTCTTTTGTCAGCTCTTGTGGAGCCTGTTTTGTTTCAGCAGGCTTTGTTCCTGTCTGCTGTTCTGTTTTTGTGTATTTCTGGCCCGGTGTGTACTGACCGTTTGTATTTTTATCTGATGTCTTTTTCTGTGGTGCAGTCGGAAACTCAGGCATTTTCATTTTTCCGAATTCTACAGAAGGGACAACTGGTTTTACAGGAGTCACTGGTCTTACGGGACTAACTGACATTCCGTTTGAATTATCAGACTGTTCCTGATTCTGGGCCTGTAAAATTCCACCTGCTGTAAATAAAACTGCTGCAATAATGCAAAACTCTTTCTTAAAGTGCTTCAAGTGATTCCTCCACAAAGTCGAGGCGCTGCTGAAGATTGGCGATTGTTTTTTCAAGACGCTTTTTTTCCTGCTCCAGTTTTGTTTTTTTATCTACTGGTTTCTGTGCGTTCTGTTTCATAATTGAACGAACTGTAACAGGACTTTCTCCTGCCAAAATCTGTTCCTGTGCTTCAACACGCTGTTCTGGTTTTTTGATTGAAGCAATCATTTTCATATTGTCAAAACCGATTGCAGGATTTACATCGACAGCTTTTCCGACGCGGGTAATATCACGCGCACTGTTTCTCGGAAGACAGAGAACGCGATCAACATAATCTTCGTAACGAATGTTTGCTTTCTGACAAAGTGCATGAGCTTTAGCCAAAAGCTTTCCAAACTCCTGCATTATTTTTCCGTTTGCTTCAATGTATTCTTTCTGAATTTTTTCAGTAAGTTCTTTCAACTCAGGAACTGAATCAATGTCGAGTGAATAATATTTTTTTTCTTCTGCGATTTTCAAAAGTGAATGGAACTTTGCCCAGAATGCTTCGTTGTGAACTTTTGCATTGTACATATATCCAACGCCATTAATTGCAAGCATTTCTTCGCAGATTAAGTGATGTGTATATTCGTGAACTGCTGTGTAAACGAGTTCTGATTCTGTCTTGAAGTTTTTATTGTGTAAGATGATTTCATGTGTGTCCGGTTTGTACAAACCGTTAACTCTTGTGCTTTCTTTTCCGCTTTGTGTTACAGCAAATTCTAAATCTGTAACTGCAATGTCCAAGAGCATCTCTTTGATTTTTTCGTTGTCCATGAGGACATATTAGCATAAAAATCCAAGACTTGAAAGTATTATACTTGCGCTGACAGTTGCCGCAGTTTCAGTTCTCATGACTCGTTTTCCCATTGAGCAGAGAGTAAATCCGCGTGACGAAAGTAAATCCCGTTCTTTGTCTGTCCATCCGCGCTCACTTCCGATTGCGGCAACGACGCGGGACTTCGAAGCGATGTTTACAAGATTCTGAAGGCTGTTCTCCGGGCGAATATTGTCGAGGGCATATTTTTGAGATGTGTTGTCTTCGAGTGAGTCGAGGCATTCTGTGAGTGTGGAATGCAAAAACAATTCAGGTACATGAGTTGATGCGGCCTGGACAGTTCCATCCAAAAGCATCTGATACGCAGCTCCCCTCTCAACCAGAGTCGACTGCATATACGATTTCTCTCCCAGTTCAGTTCCAGTTAAATGAACCTCACAAACCCCGAGAGCCGCTACATCTCGAAGGAGCCTCTTAAGCTGAATCGGACGCGGAAAGCCGATAATCATTACGAGCGGGAGAAGTTCCTTGCCGTCTGACTCAGGGGTAAAAGTGAAATCATAGGCATATTCGATTTTTCCAGTCTTTTCATTCGTCTTTTCAATAGCATTTGTAATAGTTGCCGTTCCGGCTTTACCGCCGATAATTCCGGCAGAAAAAGTGTCGCCTGTTCTTTTGTGTAGAACCCTGTTGAGGTGAATTGCACGTTCATCGCGAGAATCTAAGGTTTTGTTGATTTCTTCCGGTTTGAAAAGACAGATATTCATAAATTCAGTATAACGTTTTTTGGAAAGTTATGGTATAATTTTCTTTATGCCGAAGAGAGATTTTTATTTATCAGACGAAAGACCTTACATAGTGTCTTTCTTTACATCGCTAGTCGCCCTCATATACCATTTCAGCTTTATATTCGTATTTTTAGCGTTAAAGGTATATCCGATGTTTTTCTTTAACATCGGAAGTTCAGTAATCTTTCTTGTTTCAACACTTTTAATCAAACGAACAAAATATCTTACTCCACTGTACCTCCTGGCAGAAGTCGAAGTTGTATTTCACCAGATTTTTGCAGATTACTTTTTAGGCGCAAACACAAGCTTTCACTTCTTCTTACTGATCATCGCCTTTATTCCGTTTTTCATTTTTACAAACAGACATAACATTGCAATTATTTTCTCTCTTATTCCATTAATCATTTTTTCAGCAATTGAAATCGCAGGCCCGTACATTCCACCTATCTTTCACATCAACATCAAAATTGAATACACAATCAAAATCATCAACATCGTCGTTACAATTTTCGTCATCACAGTAATGATTTCAACATTCTCAAAACTCGTCACTTCTGCAGAAAACAAACTTGCAAACGAAGTTGTCACACAAGCAGAAAAACTTCAGACTCAGAATGAAAGAATCATCAGCTACCAGAAAAACACAATTTTCAGTCTTTCAAATCTTGTTGAAAACCGTGACAGCGACACAGGCGAACACGTAAGAAGAACAAGTTCATATGTTCACATTCTTGCGAAGTCTGCACAGGCAAACGGACTTTATCCTGATATACTCACAAACAAATACATCGACACACTTTACCGTGCTGCCCCATTGCATGACATTGGAAAAATCGTTGTATCAGATTTAATTCTTAAAAAACCAGGAATGCTTACTCCTGATGAATACAACCAGATGAAGAGACACGCTGCCGAAGGCGGAAGAATCATCAAAGAAATTCTTGGTGACTCAGATGATGAACTTTATACAAAGGTTGCAATTGAAATCGCATCTGCACATCACGAAAAATGGGATGGAACAGGCTATCCGAATAATCTTGCAGGAGAAATTATTCCGCTCAGTGCCAGAATCATGGCAATTGCGGATGTCTTTGATGCACTCGTAACTTCACGCTGCTACAAAGAGGCTTATCCAATCGAAGATGCTTTCAAAATTATCGAAGAATCTGCAGGAAGCCACTTTGATCCGACTCTTGCAACTTTGTTTGTCCAGAACAGAAGAGCCATCATCAACATCCTTGCAAGATACGCAGAATAATTCTATTATTAACTCATGAAGAAAAATACTACTCCAGCTTATACTGTAATCAATACAGTTTTAAAAGTTAAAAAAGCAGATAAAGTTATTATCGCTGCAAACCCTGAAACAAATTTAATCGCACAGGATCTTTATACCGAAGCTCTTGCAGCAGGTGCTGAACCGACATTAATCTTTCAGCCTGCAAAAAAAGCAATGGATGCCGCAGAACCTGCAGTAATCGCTGCCCTCAAGACAGAACCCCAGGTATTCCTTTCAATTTCACACATGAAACTCGGAAAAGAACCTGAAGCAATCGCAAATCCATACGAACTCAACGGTGAAAAATTCGACAGCACATTCGATTATCTTTTAAACGGAAAAAAAGTAATGCGCTCAGTTTGGACACCAGGTCTTACTCAGGACATGTTCGAACGCACAGTTAACATCGACTACGAACTTCTCGCTGAACGCTGCAAAAAACTTTCAAAGAAATTCGAAAACGCATTAAGCGCAAAAGTCACAGCTCCAGGCGGAACAGATTTACTCATTCCACTCGAAGGAAGAAAACCATTTGACGACAACGGAGACTTTTCAAAACCAGGAAGCGGCGGAAACATTCCGGCTGGTGAAGTTTTCTTGAGTCCTGTTGTAGGAGATCCTAAAGTTGATGGAACTGGCTGCAACGGAAAAATCGTTTACGACGGATCAATGACATTCGGCGACGGAGATTCAATCATCAAAACTCCAATCGAATGCACAGTCAAAAACGGATTTGTTACAGACATCAAAGGAGCTGCAGAAGCTAAACGCCTTTTGAATACAATTACAGAAGCAGAAACAAAAGCTGCTAAAATGGAAAAAGAAGGAAAACTTCCGAAAGGACAGGGAGCCGTTTACGCAAGAAATGCACGCAACATCGGCGAACTCGGAATAGGCCTCAACCCTTCTGCAACAATTTCCGGAAACATGCTCGAAGACGAAAAGGCATTCAGAACATGCCACTTCGCAATCGGCCAGAACTACGACGGCGACGCACCAAGCTTAATTCACTTAGACGGCGTTGTCCGAAATCCGACAATCGTAATCAATTACAAAGACGGAACATCGTTTACCGCACTCGAAAACGGTGACCTCAAAATCTAAACAAAAAACCGCAATCACTTAAGATTGCGGTTTTCTATTTTAAATTAATTGTCAATTTACAGCTTTAACTCTGCTTCGCCCTTGAGCTGCTCGCGTGTCATCAATTCAGAGTGCTTTAACATCGCAGCTGGAATTCCATAAGACTTTTCAAGACATTCATCTGTCATAACTTCGTCCGGCGTTCCGAGGTCGATGTCGCGGTTTGGATAGAAAAGCATTACAGTTTCTGCATATTTTCTTGTCAGATCAAGTTCATGCATAGAAATGTAAACTGTGAAACCAGTTTTCTTGCAGTAATCACGAACATATTTTACAAAAACATCTTTCTGATTTTCTTCGCATGCAAAAAAAGGTTCATCCATAAAAACAGATTTCGAACCGTAAAGCAATGCAAATGCTGCAAGAACTCTCTGCATTTCACCTTTGCTGAGCGCGTTTAATTTTTTATCTTTAAGTGGAACTAACTCGAACACAGATTTTATTTCATCAAGAAGATCTTTTGATTCGTCATTAATTCCCTTTGCGCTTGCTTTGAGACCGCCATTTGTGTAAACGAAATTCAAAAGTTCGAAAACATTTTCATCTGTTTCAAATTCCATATTCTGATAAACAAATGATGCAAGAAGGTTTTTTTCTTCGTCTGTAATCTCTGAAGTTTCTTTTCCAAAAAGCCAGATCTTTCCTTCTGTCGGCATTATTCGTCCGCCGGCCAAAAGCATGAAAGTAGATTTTCCTGATCCGTTCGGACCAACAAGACTTACAAATCCAGTCGGAAGTTCTGCAGTAAAGTGATCAAAGATTACTGGCGGTTCAATCTGATTTCCGTTTTCATCAACATCCCCTTCAACAGCAGGATAAGAAAATTTTACATTATTAAAAGTTAAGAAGTTCATAATATCTCCAGAGATGCTGAAAAAAGCTCGACATGACGCATTTAATGTCATCAAGAATTTCTTTCAGGATCTATTTTTTACTCGAAATAAACAATCCGACGATTGTAAGTGCAGCTCCGCACAATCCCATGACTGAAAGACTTTCATGCAAAACTATTGCCGCAACTATGATTGTCACAACCGGAATCAAGTAAAGTCCTTTTGAAACTTTTACTGTACCGACAATCGCACACGCTTTGTTCCATGTGCAGAAAGACAATCCGCTTGCAAGAAGACCAAGAAAACACAGACACACAATATTTTTCCAGTCACAAAAACGCGACGAATTAACAGCCTTGTCCATCGTGAAATAAAAACACTTTGCAAGTCCTGAAGTGTCTCCGCTTTTTGATACATTCCACCCGAACAAAACAATCGGAAGAAGAGTAATAAGTGCAAAGAAAAATATTCTTCGAGTGGAACAAATTAAATCGTAATCTTTTTTATTGATGAGCGAAACGCAGAGTGAATAAAATCCCCATGAGATTGCTGCAGCAAGTGCAATCAAATCTCCTTTTGGATTAAGCTTAATACTTGTACTTCCATTTAAACTTACAAGTGCAACACCGATGATTGAAATTACAAATCCGATGATAAACCATACGTTGATATTTTTTTCTTTCAAGAAAAACTGCGCAATGATTGCGGTGAACAAAGGAGTGATTGAAACAATGACGCTTACATTCGATGCAGAAGTAAAGTTGACTGCGATGTTTTCTGAAAACTGATATACGACGATTCCAGAAAGTCCTGCAAGAAAATATAAAAGAATATCTTTCTTCTCAACTTTTTCAAATTTCGGTCTGATAATCCAGAGACCTGCGTATGCAACTAAATAGCGAAAGAACAATGTCTCAAGCGGAGAAAAACTGAGCATGAGAGTCTTTGTGCAGATAAAAGAAATGCCCCAGACAAATACTGTGATGACGGCTAGAAAAATTCCAAATAACATAATCCGAGTATATCTGAAAATTTCGTTAAGTGGAATTGCCAAATACTGTTTTCTTTGTTGTTGCAGTTTTTTGTTTGTGTTATAATAGTTTTATTATTGATAGTTGGAGGGGATTTATGCGTATTGCTGTCACATACGAAAACGAACAGGTTTTCCAGCACTTTGGACACACTGAACAGTTCAAAATTTACGAAACACTAGAAAGCAAAATCATCGATTCAAAAATAATCGGAACAAACGGTCAGGGACACGAAGCCCTTGCAGGCTTTCTTAAAAACAACAACGTAGAAGTTTTAATCTGTGGCGGAATCGGCGGCGGAGCAATCAATGCCCTCACAGAAGCCGGAATCAAATATTATGGCGGAGTTTCCGGAAACGCAGACCAGGCTGTCCAGAAATTTCTAGAAAACAAACTCGAATACAACCCGAACGTTCACTGCGACCACCACGACCACGAACACGGCGAAGGTCACGACCATGACTGCGGCGGTCACTGCGGTGACAAAGGTGAAGATTTGAAAAACCAGAAGTTCACCCTTGTAAAATAATAAAGCAAAAAGCTCTGCGAAAGACACAAGTCAATCACAGAGCTTTTTTATTATCCTTTCTTTATAAAAATCTATTAGAAGAACACACCTTTGACAAAGATTTCGATTCCGATGCCGATCAAAATTACGCCACCGAGAATCGAAGCTTTGCCAGAGAGTTTTGTTCCAACTTTTTTTCCAATAACGACACCCGCAATCGAAATCAAATAAGTTGTAACGGCAATTATCATCGAAGCAATAAACGCCATCAAAAATCCGTAATCAGCAATCGTAAAGCCAACAGAAAGCGCATCAATTGCAGTTGCAATTCCCTGAACCATCAAAGTTCCAAAAGTCAAAGTCTTGTCGCTTTTGTCATCTTCATCTCCGCCTTTGATTCCTTCGATGAGCATTTTGCCACCGATGTACAAAAGCAGAATAAGAGCAATCCACGGAATAAATTTTTCAAAAGCCTTAAAGTAAACAACGATTGTATGAACGCAAATCCAACCGATCATCGGCATCGCAAACTGAAAAAATGCATAACAGCCGGCGATTAAATTCATTTTGCCTGCTTTCATATTTGGCTCGTTCAAACCGTTTACCATCGAAACGGAAAATGAATCCATTGCAAGACCTACACCGAGCCAGAAACTGTTAAAGAAAAATATAAAAGAAAACATGTTTGCTCCAAAAAATCCATTCGGATTGAAGTAATGTTTGCTATTTTATTCTACAGTAACAGATTTTGCAAGATTCTTAGGTTTATCAATGTCGCAGCCATTTTCTTTTGCAACATAGTATGCAAGAAGCTGGAGCGGAATAATTTCTACGACAGGCGACAAAATCGATTCAATCTGCGGAATATAAATTACATCATCTGCAACAGAAATAATGTTTGAATTGTCTTTGTAAGTCACAGCCAGAACTTCTGCACCGCGGGCTTTTACTTCTACGATGTTGCTGATTGTCTTTTCCTGAAGACTGCTGTTGCAGCACAAAGCAATTACGGGCTGGTGGTCATCAATCAAAGCAATAGTTCCGTGCTTTAATTCTCCTGCAGCGTATGCTTCTGCATGAAGGTAAGAAATCTCTTTCATTTTCAAAGCGCCTTCAAGGGAAACTGCGTAATCTGTATTTCTTCCGATAAAGAACATCGCTTTTGAACTGTGATATTTTTTTGCAAGCTGTGGAATTTTCGGATTTAAGTCCAATGCATTCTGAATTGCTTTTGGAATCATTTTTACATTGTCATACAATTTCTGATAAAGCGTTTCATCAAGTGTTCCAGCTTTCTTTCCCATCCACAATGCAAGAAGGTAAAGAATTGAAACCTGAGTTGTATAACCTTTTGTAGTAGCAACTGCAATTTCAGGACCGGCCCAAGTATAAACTGTATAGTCTGCAATCTTTGCAATCGTACTTCCAACTACGTTTACAACTGAAAGAGATTTTGCTCCGCGTTTCATGCATTCTTTCATTGCAGCAATTGTATCTGCAGTTTCTCCCGACTGAGAAAGAACGATCAGTAAAGTGTGTTCATCGATAATCGGATTGCTGTAACGAAGTTCACTTGCAAGCTCAACCTGAACAGGAATGCGACATAGTTCTTCGATGACATATTTTCCAACACAGCCTGCATAGTAAGCAGAACCGCACGCTGTAATTACAATCTTGTTTACATTTTTAAGATCAAGTTTATCAAGCCCTGATTCATCCCAGACAATTTCGTTGTCTTTCATTCTCGGAGTAATCGTTGCTTTAACTGCACCCGGCTGTTCCATTATTTCTTTAAGCATGAAATGTTCATAACCGCCTTTTTCAGCAGCCTGAATATCCCACGAAATATGATTTATTTCTTTGTTGATTTCTTTTCCAGTACAATCGTAAACAGTAATTTTATCTTTTGTAATTTCTGCAAACTCACCGTCATCAAGATAAATAACATTTCTCGTATACTGAACAAGCGCCGTAACGTCAGAAGCAAAATAATTGTCTCCGATTCCGACACCGATCAGAAGCGGACTATATTCCCTTACCGCAATAATTTTATCAGGCTCGTCAGAACACAAAACTCCAAGCGCATAAGACCCCTGCAGTCTCGAAGCAGCTTTCATAACCGCTTTTCTAAAATCGCCTTCAAAATACATTTCAACAAGATGAACGACAACTTCAGTATCAGTCTGACTATCAAAACGATATCCCTTTTCTTTAAGTTCATCGCGAAGTGTAAGATAATTTTCGATAATTCCATTATGAACGACTGCAAATTTTCCGTCGTTGCTCATGTGGGGATGTGCATTTGTATCTGTCGGAGCGCCGTGAGTTGCCCATCTTGTGTGACCGATTCCGGCATGACCTGAGAATAATTTTCCGTCGTTTGTCTTTTCACAAAGATGTGCAATTCTTCCTGAAACTTTGCTCATGGAAATAACATTTTTGTCCATTACGGCAATTCCCGCAGAATCGTATCCGCGGTATTCAAGCTTTTTAAGTCCTTCAAGCAAAATAGGAGCCGCATCAAGACTTCCTGTATATCCCATAATTCCACACATATAAAACCCCTGAAAAATAGTATTCGGTTTAATTATATCGACATTATAAAGTCTAGACATACTATAATCAAATACTTATTATTTAAGTGTTACTATACGAAAAAGATATAGAAGGAATATCATGGATTTTAGGACTTTAACCTATTTTAGGACAGTTGCAGAAGAACTCAACTTTACAAGAGCAGCCGAAAGACTTCACATAAGCCAGCCGCCTCTCAGTAACCAGATCAAAGCCCTCGAACAAGAACTCGATACCCAGCTTTTCATCAGGGGAAGCCGCTTTCTCCAGCTTACCGAATCCGGAAAGCTTTACTACCGCCACGTAAAAGAAATCCTTGCCCTCGCCAAAAAAGCCACAGACGAGGTTAAATCTCTCGGTAAAGGAATGACTGGAAAAATTTCAATCGGACTTGTAGAAGGTTCCGCTCCGAACATCGCTTCAAAATGGATTGAAACATTCGTGCATATTTTTCCAAGAATCAAATTCAAAATCGTCGATGGAAACAGCGATGAATTAATAGATAAACTCAGAAGCGAATTAATATATCTTGCAGTAATTACAAACCCTTGTGACCACACTCTTCTCAACAGCTTCAAAGTCGGTCAGGAAAAAATGACAGCCTTCATGAGCAAAGACAATCCGCTTGCACAGTTACCAGGAAACACAATCACATTGAGCCAGTTGAAAGACGAACCTTTAATCGTTCCAAGCAGACAATCCCACATCGATATGATTTACAAATGGTTCAAAGAAATCAATGCCGAACCGAACATCATCTGCGAAATGGACAACTACCTCGATGTCGCAGCCCTCTCCGGACGCAACGTCGGCGTCAGTCTCTTTCCAAAAACATCATACATTTTCAACCCGCAGATTGTTACAAAAGAAATAGTGGAACCTGAAAGATTCATTGATTACATGTTCGTGTGGTTAAAAGGAAAACCATTGTCGCTTGTTTATGAGACTTTCATTAATCATGTGAAGAATTCGCTTTAAAAACTATTTCACAATCCCAAACGCATGATTCATCGGCCCTCTTCCTTTACCCAAATCGAGCATCGCAGCAAGTGCACCGCTGATATAATCCTTTGCGTTTTCTACACTTTTTTCAAGTGAATATCCCTTTGCAAGATTTGATGCAATCGCGCTTGAAAGAGTGCAGCCTGTTCCGTGGGTATTCGGGTTATCGATTCGTTTACCGTTAAACCATTTGTATTTACCGTTTTCGTAAAGCAAATCGTTTGCGTCGTTTAAACTGTGACCGCCTTTGCAAAGAACTGCACAGTGGAATTTGTCACTGATGATTTTTGCGGCATTTATCATATCATCTGCAGTTTTTATTTTTGTGTCAGATAAAATTTCAGCTTCGGGAATGTTCGGCGTTACGACAGTCGCAAGCGGAAGAAGTTCCATTTTTAAAACTTCTATTGCTTCATCTGCAATCAATTTTGCACCGCTTGTCGCAACCATCACAGGATCAACTACAATATTTTTCACGTTATAAAATTTCAAACGCTCAGCAATCACTTTAATCAGACTGCCTTCAGCAACCATCCCGATTTTAACGCTGTCAGGCCAGATGTCAGAAATATTTGCATCAATCTGCTTTTTCAAAAAATCCGCATCGACAGCCATGATTCCAGTAACGCCAGTCGTGTTCTGCGCAGTAAGCGCTGTAATTGCACTCATCGCATAAACGCCGTTGCAAGTCATCGTCTTTATATCAGCCTGGATTCCAGCTCCACCGCTCGAATCACTTCCGGCAATTGTCATTGAAACTTTCATTTTAACTCCTCACACTTTGCTCTCATTTCTCTCGCTGCATTTTCCACATCGTCTGCACCAAAAATCGCGCTGATAACTGACACGCCGCAGATTCCAGTTCCACTTAACTCACCGACATTCGACAGATTTATACCACCGATTGCAACAACCGGAATCTTTACCGCATCGCAAATCGCCTTGAGCATCTCGCGACTCACGCTGTCCGCATCATCTTTCGAACTCGTTGCAAAAACTGCACCAACTCCAAGATAATCAGCGCCCTGCTTCTCAGCAAGAAGCGCCTGCTCAACTGTCTGCGCCGACACTCCCAAAATCGCGTCCTCACCAACAATCTCACGTACATTAACCGCATTCATATCACTCTGACCAACATGAACACCATCTGCTCCACACTCTGCTGCAACTTTCACATTGTCATTTATCACAAACGGAACGCCATACTTTTTGCAAACATCTTTCACTTCAAATGCAATACGTAAAAATTCTTCATCACTGCAATTTTTTTCGCGCAGCTGAACAAAAGTTGTTCCGCCTTTGATTGCTTTTTCAACGACACTCGAAAGCGATTCATTTTTTAACCAGTGCCTGTCAGTTACTGCATAAAGACAAAGCGCTTTCGAAAGTTCTGCTTTATTTAATTTCACATTTTGCCTCGCTTTGTAAAATGTCATCAGTCATACAGAAAAGTTCGTCGATTATTTTTGTGGAATTTACCGCACCGCCATTTGATTTTCTTACCGCTCTCTCTCCTGCAATTCCCATCGAACAGATGCACGCGGCGACTGCTTCAAGTTTATTTTCTTTTCTGCACGAAACAAATGCACCGAGCATTCCCGAAATCATGCATCCTGTTCCGCAGACTTTTTCCATCAGCTCGTGTCCGTTTGAACTTACAAAACATTTTTCTCCGTCAGAAACTAAATCATATTTTCCTGATGCGGCAATAATGCAGTTTGTTTCTTGCGCAAGTTTTTTTACGAGAGAAATATTTTGAGAAAGATTTTTTTCTGTAATTGCGTCAGAAGAATTAACGTCGACACCGATAGTATGACCTTCATCACTCGAAATGTCCGCGGGATTTTGAATTGATTCTTTGCAAAAAATATTTGCGAGAGTTTTTATCTCTGACATATTTCCTTTGATGACATCAAATTTTATTTTTGAAATTAATTTTTTACACGAATCTGTTCTAAACTTTGTCGCACCACAGCCGACAGGATCAAGAACAACAATCTTACCGCATTTATTCGCAGCAATTCCTGTTTTTAACATCGTGCGAAAAGAGAAACGGTTTACAGTTCCGATGTTGATGTTTACGGCTGATGACGCTTTGGCAAGTTCCACTGCATCACGAGGAGCTTCGGACATCACAGGACTTGCACCGATTGCGAGAATGCAGTTTGCGACATCATTTACTGTTACATAATTTGTGAGGTTAAGAATTAATGGTTTTTGATTTTTGAGATCAGATAAAATTGAATTGAACATAATCACTTCCTACGTTGGCATTATCCAAATCAGGTTTTAAGGGTAAAGGAAACTCCTACTCTCAGCCGGCTTTGCGCCAGCTCCCCAGATATTTATAATG
>JAGHSB010000094.1 GCA_018066075.1 Candidatus Treponema scatequi | reverse complement strand
CATCTGGCTGCTTCTACTGCAAGTTTTAAGGACTCCGAACACGGATTGCACAGCCGCGCGTTAAACGATTTTTTTAAAGACATTATATTAAATAAAATTAAAGTTGATCGCAGTGAACCTGTTTTGTTCTGCATCTCGATTCCGTTTCCCGGATGTTTTGAAGCGGCGCTTTTTACTGCAAAAGTTTTGCGTGAAGAATTTTCTGACTGCATTATTTCTTTTGGCGGCGGATATGTTAACACAGAACTTCGAGAACTTAACGAAGTAAAACTTTTTGATTACTGCGACTGCATAAGTTACGACAAAGGTTACGGCAGTTATGTGGAATTAATTAATGCGCTTGAAAATGTTCGTGAAGAAATTCCACTTAAAGAAAAAATATTCAACGGACAAAAATATTTCGGAATCACATATAAATCTCAACGTCCGCTTACGATTTCTGACGACGAATCTCGTTTTGCAGAAATCTCAAAACTTGAAAAAGAACTTGTCAGAAAAACGACACCAGATTATTCCACAATCAATTTTTCAAAATATCCGCGCCTTGCAGACGATGTAAATCCGATGCACCGCATCTGGAACGACGGCTCGTGGCTCAAAGCTTTTATCGCACACGGATGTTACTGGCATCGCTGCGCGTTCTGTGATACGACACTCGATTATGTAAAAAATTACTGTATGACAGATGTAGATAACCTTTACAAAAAACTTTCAGAACAGGCAGTCATCACTGGAGTAAACGGAATTCACTTTGTAGACGAAGCGTGTCCGCCTGCTGCATTGAAAAAGTTTGCGTTGAAAAACTTGTTGCGCGGAAAAGAACTTACTTTCTGGGGTAACATTCGGTTTGAAAAATCGTTTGACCGTGATGCTGCAGATCTTCTTTCGCGCGGCGGAATGACTGCTGTTTCTGCCGGAATTGAAATTGCAACAGGCGACGGACTTACTGATGTAAACAAAGGTACTGATATGAAAAATATTATCAGTGCATGCTGTGCGTTTAAAGAAGCCGGCATTTTGATTCACTCGTATATGATTTTTGGTTTTTACAAACAGAGTGAACAGGATTTGATTAACTCGATGGAAACATTGCGTCAGATGTTTGAAGCAGGTCTTTTAGACAGCGCATTCTGGCATAAGTTTACGCTTACTAAACATTCCACTGTTTATGCAGAATATGAAAAAGGTCTTCATCCTGATTTGAAAATTTTGCCTCGTAATAAAGATGCATTTGCGGAAAATGATTTACATTTTGAAGGCGAAGAAAAAAGTGAAAAATATTCTTCTGGTTTGAACGCAGCTCTTGAGTTTTGGATGCACGGAGAAAAATTAAACAAGAGTGTTGAAACTTATTTTGATTTTAAGATGCCGCGCCCGACAATTGCAAAAGATTATGTTGAAAAACTGATTGCGCTTTATGAAAAAGAACGCGATGAAAAGTTTGCAAAACTGCCGGGTAGTGTGAGTGATGGTGGAACTTCGAGCGATGCAAATTCTCGTTGTGATGACAAGTTTGTATGGCTTGCAGGTGAACCGATTGTTATAAAATCGAATGGTGGTGCGCAGCTTTCGTGGTCATATATGGGCGAGCTTTTGTATGCTGATGTTGAGCAGAAAAAGGCGCGTGAAGTGTCTGAGTATTTGAAAAGTATTTCTGTTTCGAAGTTTGATTGCTGTGAAGATAAGAGTGCGTTTGATGGTAAGCGCGTTGTTGATGCAATTGGTAAAAAGCTTTTTATGGAACTTCGTGGAAAGGGACTTTGTAGAATTTAACAATTAATTTTAAATTAAATGCTGTTTATAAATTTAGGTAATGATTATGATTAAGAAGTTTGTTTTACTTTTTTTATTTTCTTTTTCTTCTGCGTTTTGTTTTGCACAGAATCAGAAGTTGACTGATAATCAATTAAAGAAAATCTTGACTGACAAAAATCTGTTCGGGTCGAAATTGATCTTTAATGACGATGATACTTTTGTTTCTAAATTTAACAATTATGGTGATGGTGTTCACATTGAAGGAAATTATCAGATTAAAGATGGTTTAATCGTATTTGTAAATGTTAAAGATTTTGTTAATCACGGTAAAAGTTTTTCGACATGGAATCAGGGTGAAATAGATTTTAATTCTCCTTACTTTTATTCAGCTGATAGATATGATTATAAATATAATCATATGGGCGCTCTTGTAAATTTTGAAGAACCTGAAAAATGTTTTTTTACAAATAATCCGATTCCAGAAAACTCCATTATCGATATCGACGGAGTTAAAGCTTATTACCTTTCGTCGAAAATTTATATCAATGAAAATTTAAAAATGCGAAAAAAGAATTATTCAAAATCAGAAGTTGTAACAATTACCGGATGTTCTTTTGATGTGACTCATGACTGGGTAAAAGAAGAAAGAAAAATTGTTTTCAAAGGTATGGTAATTTCTCCAATTGCAAAGTCAGTTGAAAAAGAGATGATAGATGGAATTTACGCTCCCTGGTATCTGATCAGACAGCGGGAGTACTATGGACCTGACGAAAGGGATGACGGCGCTGATTATTTTGTCTGGATTTTCGGCGGTTATGTGACTGAGTTTACCGGTGATAAGTATAAAGAAAATCCTGATGTTATCAAAGTATCTGTAGAAAGTGCAGGATTGGAATATATAAAATATGAAAATAAAAATTATGAAGAGAAGTAAAATATGAAAAAAATTTTATTAGTTCTAACAGTTTTATTTGCCTGTGTTTTCAGTTCTTTTGCAGACAGATTTGTTAAAGAAGTTAAACCGCTTTCAAAAGGTGATTTTACTTATAATGCATCAATGTATTATGATGGGGAAAAACAGTTTTCTGGTTTGATTAATAC
>JAGHSB010000067.1 GCA_018066075.1 Candidatus Treponema scatequi | reverse complement strand
TATATTGTAAACTCAAATTACTATGAAGAAGTTTACGTTTAGAGGTGGAATCCACCCTAAAGACAGAAAAGAGAGAGCACGCGGTTTAAAAATTGCTTACCAGTTTCCGGTAACTAATTCAGTGACTATTCCGGTTACTATGGGTGGTGCTCCAAACACACCGCTTGTAAATGTAGGAGACCAGGTTGTAAAAGGACAGATCATTGCAAACTCGACTGCTCCTCTTTCATGTCCAGTCCATGCATCTATTACAGGAACAGTTAAAAAAATTACAACTCATTCTGTAGCAGGAAGCGGCGAAGCACTCTGCATCGTCATCGAAGAAAACAAAGACAGTCCTGACGACAGAAATAAAACTGCATTCATGGATATCCTTGATCCATTCACTTGTTCACGCGAAGAAGCCGTTGAAAGAATTCATCAGGCCGGAATCACTGGAATGGGTGGAGCAAGTTTTCCGACCCATGTAAAATTTAAATATCCTGCAAGCGCAAAAATCGAACACTTAATCATCAACGCTGCAGAATGCGAACCATATCTCACAATCGACGAATCACTTCTTTCAGAAAGAATCGATACTATCTTAGATGGAATTAAAATTGCACAGCATCTTGTTAAAGCACCTGCGACTATCGCACTTGAATCAAACAAATCGTTCCTCGTAAATTCCATCAACGAAAAAATTAACTCGATTTCCTCTTCATGCGAATTTCCAATCGAAGTAAAAATATTAAAAACAAAATATCCGCAGGGTGCAGAAAAAAATCTCATCACTGCATTGACTGGACACGAAGTTCCATCTGGTGCACTTCCTTACACAACGGGATGCATCATCTGTAACGTCGGAACAACAATTGCTATCAGTGAAGCATTCAGACTCGGAAAACCATTGATCGAAAGACCTCTTACAATTTCCGGTGATGCATGCAAGACACCGATGAACATCATTGTTCCAATCGGAACTCTCGTTGGTGACTTGATTCCAGAAATCGTACAGCTTGAAAAAGGTGTATGCAAAATTTTAAACGGCGGTCCTATGATGGGAACTTCAATGCCAAGTGCAGACTTTCCTATTCAGAAAGGATCAAGCGGCGTTCTCTTTTTGAAACGCGAAGAAACTTTCGTCGGAAAAACAATGCCATGCATCAGCTGCGGTCACTGTATCGAAGTTTGTCCGATGCAGCTTGAACCGATTTTGATGAGCCGCGCAATCAGCTTTAACGATCTTGAACTTGCAAAGAAAAATGGTCTTCTCGACTGTATCGAATGCGGTTCTTGTGCTTACGTTTGTCCAAGTGATGTTCCACTTGTTCAGATGTTTAAACTCGGAAAGAAAAAATATAAAGACAGTTATAAAGGCAAAGGAAAATAAAAATGGAAGAAACATATTCAAACGAAATTTATCTTTCACCTGGACCTCACTTTTCAAGCAAAAGAAAAACACAGCAGATTATGATGCTTGTTGTTGCATCTTTGCTTCCTGAATGTGCAATGGGTGTCTATCACTTTGGACTTCCAGCTTTGTTTACGATTTTAATTTCTGTTGCTTCATGTGTTGGTTTTGAAGCACTCTTTCAGCTTGCAATCAGAAGACCAGTTCAGGTTTACGATTGTAGTGCCGTAATCACAGGAATTTTATTTGCACTTACTTTGCCACCGACAGTTCCTTACTGGATGATAGTTGTTGGAAGTTTCTTTGCGATCATCGTTGCAAAAGCATTCTTCGGCGGACTCGGATGTAACGTTTGGAATCCTGCTTTGACAGGACGCGCATTTCTTTTAATCGGATTTCCGTTTGCATTAGGTGCATCTTGGGTTTCTCCTGGAGTTGATGCAGTCTCTTCTGCTACTCCACTTGCAAATGCTTCAAACATCATCGGAATGAGCATGGATGCAAAACTCGATTACTACTGGAACTTATTCATCGGAAATCATGCAGGATGCATCGGTGAAACTTGTATTGCTGCAATTTTAGTTTCTGCAATTTTCCTTCTAATTACAAACGTAATTGACTGGAGAGCGCCTCTTACAATGCTCGGCACTTGTTTGATTTTAAGTGCCATCGCAGGAAACGATGTACTTTACACATTGATGAACGGCGGACTTTTGTTCGGTGCAGTATTCATGGCAACTGACTATACTACAGCTCCTGTTACAAAACCAGGAAGATTAATCTTTGGTGCAGGATGCGGTTTGATTACTTTCTTAATCAGACAGTTCGGCGGTTACCCTGAAGGAGTCATGTTCTCAATTTTGATCATGAACTCTATCGTTCCATTCTTGAACAAAATCTCACAGAGAAAATACGGATACGACATCAGACTAAAAACACACAAGAAAAATAAGAAGGAGGAATTGCACTAATGAAAAGAACATTCAAACTTGGATTTACACTTGGTCTTTATGCTGCAGTTTCCTGCCTTGCACTTGCAGTCGTAAATAATTTTACAGCACCAGTTATCAAAGACCGTGAACTTGCAAAAGAAAAAGCAGGTCTCCGTGTAATCTTTCGTGATGCAAAAGATTTTGAAGTAGTAGATAAAAAAGATATTGATAATGCAATTTCAGTTTCAAAACAGGATCTCGGTTCTATTTCAATAGAAGCAATGTACGAAGCAATCGGTTTTGATGACTCTCATCTTGGATTTGCCGCAAAGATTTCAGGTCCTACATATGATACGACTTCAATTCTTCTCGGACTCGAACCTGACAGCACAATCAAAGGCGTTCATATTCTCTCAACATCAGACTCTAAAGGTTACGGTTCAAAAGCTGCAGACCCTAATTATAAAGTTTCAAACGGAAAAACTTTCGGAGCACAGTTCTCTGGTATAAAACCTCTTGAAAGTTTTGAAAGAGGAAAAGATTACGAAGCAATCACTGGTGCAACTATGACAACAAATGGTGTTTCAAACATGATTCTCACTGGTTCAAAAGTAATCAAATCCTACATTGATTTGCATGATGCAAACCTGGTTGCAAAGGAATAATGCCGATATGAAAAATTATTTTAAGATTTTAACAAATGGTATGATTAAAGAAAATCCACTTCTTGTTCTTTCGATTGGTCTTTGTTCTTCACTTGCGGTAACAACAGAAATCGTAAACGGACTTGGAATGGGTGTTGCAATGACATTCGTTTTGTTCATGAGCGAAATCATCATCAGTATTTTCAGAAAACATATTCCGGATGCAATTCGTCTTCCGATTTTCATCATCGTAATCGCAGCATTTACAACTATCGTTCAGCTTTTATTGAATGCATATCTTCCATCACTTGCAAAAGCACTCGGTGACTTCTTACCTCTCATCGTTGTTAACTGTATCATCATGGGTCGTGTAGAAGCATTTGCTTCAAAGAACAATCCGTTTGCTTCAGGACTTGATGCAATCGGAATGGGATTCGGATATACATGGGTTTTGTGTACGATTTCTTTTATCAGAGAACTTTTAGGTGCCGGAACAATTTTCGGTCACAGAGTTATCGATGAAAGTTTTTCATGCGGATTTTTCGGCGGTGCACCAGGCGGATTTTTTGTATTCGGTTTATTGATTGCAATTTCTGAATGCATCCAGAGAGCAGCACAGGAAAAAGGAAGTTCAAAATGAGTGAATTACTTAAGATTTTTATCAAAGCAGTTTTAGTTGATAACGTTATTCTCGTTCAGTATCTTGCACTCTGTCCTTTCATGGGAATGACTTCAAACACGGAAAAATCTTTCGGTATGGGAATCGCAACAAGTTTCGTTATCGTTCTTGCAACAATGGTAACTTATCCAATTTACTACTGCATTCTCGTTCCATACAACTTAAAATTTTTGCAGACATTAATTTTCATTCTTGTAATCGCAGCTCTCGTTCAGCTTGTAGAATTCTATCTTAAAAAATCTGCACCGGCACTTTACAGTTCAATGGGTGTTTACCTTGCACTCATCACAACAAACTGTGCTGTACTCGCAGTTTCAATTAAGAGCATCGCAAGAAACTATAATTACCTCGAAGCAATTTTCTATGCACTCGGAACATCAGGCGGTTTCATTCTTTCAATGGTCATCATGGCCGGCGTTCGCGAAAGAATGAGAAGTTCAAATGTTCCAAACTTCTTAAAAGGAAAAGCAATTCTTTTCATTACAGCAAGCTTGCTTTCACTTTCATTCATGGGCTTCAAAGGATTAATTAAATAGGTGGAACTTATATGAACATCATCATTACAACAGTTATAGTATCTTTTATAATCGCCGCAATCCTTGGCATCTGCCTTGGAATTTTCTCAAGACTCTTTTATGTTCCTGTTGATCCGAAAGTTCAGGTTATCAGAAGCGTATTGAGCGGTGCAAACTGCGGTGGCTGTGGATTTGCAGGTTGTGATGCTTTTGCAAAGGCAGTAGCAGAAGGCCGTGCTCAGCCTAACGGTTGTGCAGCAGGCGGAAAAGCAACTGCAGAAGCAATCGGAAAAATCTTAGGTGTTGAAGTTAATGCAGAAACAAAAGTAAGCGTAATTGCCTGCCGCGGTACTAAAGACTGCGCAAAGAGCAAGGGAATTTACAAAGGATATAAATCTTGTACAGCAGCCCGCATTTCAATCGGTGGAACTAAAATGTGCAACTTCGGATGCATCGGTTTTGGTGACTGTGTAAATGCATGTAATTTTGACGCAATTAAAATCGGTGACGACGGACTTCCGCACATCGACTATTCAAAATGTACAGGCTGCTCAAAATGCGTTAATGCATGTCCTAATTCCCTCTTAAAACTCGTTGTCAAAGAAACAAAAGGCGCCATGGCTTTATGTTCCAACAGAACTAAAGAAAAAGCGAGCATCATCAAAAAATGCAAGAGCGGCTGTATAAAATGCGGCAAATGTGAAAGAAACTGCCCTGAACACGCAATTCAGCTCACAGACGGACTTCCTGTCGTAGATTACTTTAAATGTAATTCATGTGGAACTTGCGTAGAAGGATGTCCTACAAAAGTACTCAAACTCGTTCAGGATATCGTTAAATAACTCTTGACAGTTACCGATTTATGCTTGAAAATAAAAGAATGGCAAATACTGAAGAAAATTTTTTTACTAAACTATTCTCATCTTTATTTTCATCAAATGACCCCGAAGCTAAAAAGAAAAAAAAGTTAAGAGCTATCGCTAAAGACCTTTCTAAATCTCGCTATCATTTCTATAAAAATGAAGAAATATTACCTGCAATGCCAAAACTTTTCTATGAAATCTACAAGGCTGTTGCAGGAGCTCAGACTATGTTTAATGCAGTTGAAAACCCAAATGCATTTAAATATATGGTAGTAAATTATGCACTTACAGAAGAACAGCATCAGATTGCAGATACCCTTTCAAAAGAAGCAATTCTGGCAAAAGCTCAGACTATTCCTGTTGATCAGGTTACACAGCAGGTTTCAGACCAACTCAGCCAGTTTTTAGGTGCATTTGACGCAGAAAGAATCAGTTCAATTGAATCTATCTATAAAAAGATTCAGGTTTTGAAAAGTTTCTGTACATTTGACTTTTACTTCTTCCTCAAAAAGTTTGACTCAACTTTAAGGGAAAAAGAATTTAACTCAATTCCAAAATTTGAAAAAATCAATGCTGAATATGTTGTCGAAGACTTAAAGGACTTCATCTGTGTAGCAGGACCTGTAGCAGACATCACTGACTGGTCTGACATGATGAGGCTTTTCAAGGATGCAAAAGGCTCAGAACCGATTAATCCAAACGTATGGAATAAAATCGCAACTAAGCTCCGTTCCATCCTTCAGACAAAGACTTTTGACCTCATGTTACAGCTCATGACTAAAAATCCTGATTACTACTCAGAATATGAAGTCAAAGAAGAACCAATCGTTGACGCATATCTTGAAAAAATCAGAAAAGAAACAGAAAGCACTCTCGCTCAGCTTGCCGCAGCACAAAAAAACTCAAAAATCGGAAGTCTCTTAAATCAGATTTTCGGTACAACAGACGTCGTAAGACTCCGCTACTACACAGAAGCTGCAAGTGCTCCTTATGAAAAACGAAACCTCGGAAAGTTCCTCTATGCAGCACCGTTAAACTATTACAAAGCTTTCCTTCTAGACTACATCAAGAAAGACCTTCGCGAATTTGCAGACCTTATCCTCATCCGAGGAACATGGACTTCAAACTCACTTTCTGCTCCGATGTCAAATGCCTACAATGCACTTCTTGAATCAACTGAAAAGATTTCTGCATTTGATGAAAAACTCGCAGAAGAAGGCGAAGTTGGAATCAAGCTCAAGACTCACCTTCCTCGAGCAGAACGTGACAGGGACGCAAAGAGCATCATCAATACAATCATGAAAGATACAAACGAAGCAGCAAAGACATTCTGTATTGATGCAACAAGAAACCTTGTGACAATTGCAAAAACAATCAAAACAGTAATGGAAGATTATGCAAAGCCAAAAGGCGAAATCATCCTCAACTGGAAAGAACTTGATAAGTTTGCTGATCATCCGATAAAGCAGCTTGGCACAGATGTTTACAAACACATTTACCTGTTCGTAACATTGATGCAGAACTGCTTCTCTTCAGGAAACGAATAAAGCAAATCAAATCAGGACAAAAAAAGACGATGTATTTTACATCGTCTTTTTATTTTTAAATATACCGTTTCCACATGGTATTAAATTAGTCATCATTATTCATGACTGAATCTACAAGTTCTTTAAAGTTCATATCAAGAGGAGCCTGTTCCTGGCCTTCTGTATCAATTTCAAACACTCCGTTTTCGTCTTCTTTGATTACATCAACAAATGGTGAAATCTCTTCTGGTTCTTCTGCTACAGAACCAAATTGTGTAAGAGCAAACGGAACATTCAAATCGCAGTCTGTAAGTTCTACGATGTCATCTTCTGCTGGCATTGCCTGTGAAGAAACTTCATCCTGAATATTTTTGATGCTGTATGAACTTTCTCCAAGGAGATCCTGTCCAAACTGTTTCTTTCCAAAATGAACTTTAACAGGCTTATCAATATCTTCAAAATCAGGTGCTTCAGGTTCTACATCAAACTTAACCTGCTCATCTGTCTTTTCAGCATTAACATTATCAACAGAACCAAATCCGATTTCTTCATCAAACTGTTCAACTTCATCAAAACTAACGCCAAATTCATCAACAGAAATCTCTTCTTCTTCAGCTGCAACTTCTTTTTCAACCGGAGTCAACGGAACATCATCAAGCATTCCATAATCGATGTCATCAAGTGACGAGAAGTCAAGTGCACTTGCAGTAAAGTTATCGATGATCTGGTCATCTTCACTGTTATATGTCTTATCAGCCCTGATAGATTCACGGTTGAGTTTTTCAACATCTTCTTTAGTCTCAATTTCTGCTTCTGGTGCATGGAGTTCATATTTAGGAAGATCTTCTATTGAAACGTCTTCCATTTCGTCAGAAAGTTCTTCTGTAATTTCTGTTACTTCTTTGTCGTCAATTACTTCAGGAGCTTCAACTTCTTCTACAGGTTCTGCAACTTCAGGTGCTTCTTCAACAAACTCAGCAACATCAACAGCTTCTGCATCTTCAACAACATCTGCATCACCAATTTCTTCTACAGCTTCGGCATCTTCTACTTCTTCAAGATCTTCAACTGCTTCAGCATCAGTTATTTCTTCTGCATCTGAAAGTTCTTCTACTTCGTCGAGTTCTTCGACTTCGCCTTCATCAGAAAGGTCTTTTACTTCAACCGGAACAGGTTTTGCTTTTGCAACAGGTACAGTTTCTGAAACTTCTGCAGCATCAGATTGAATGGCTGCACCGCCGACAGCCTGTACTTTAATTGAACCAGATGAAAGAAGTTCTTCGAGCATCTTCTTGATTTCTGCACTGTTCGAAAGACCGTCTTCGCTTTCTTTCTTTATCTGAACGCTCATTGCAGCAAGAAGCTCATCCCAGCTCTTGTTTACAAGTTCGTTAACTTCTTTATCATATTTCTTGCCTTTTCTTCCAAGGCTTCTGATTATTTCAAGTGTTACATCCTGGCGGCGTTCTGCAATCTTTCCAGATACAACCTTCCAGTCTACGTTTTCTTTTTTCTTTAAGTATTCGCTTACGATTCCAAGCTGGAGTCTTCTGATTCTTTCGCGAATGACAACCATGTCATCCTGCTTTAAGTTAATACAGAGGAATACAACTAAGAACAATGTCACAAAGATACAAAGGAGCAAAAGTATTTTAACGCTGTCGCTCATTGCAAATACTTCATCAGGATAAACGCCGCCGATGTGACCGAACGGTGTCTTAGTACTTGATACCAATACCCAGTAATGATTCTTTGCTTTTTTATCATGAGCCGAAGCATCGTATTCTTTTACGTCAAAAGTATTTTCAATGCTTGAATAAACGATCTTTTCAGGATTTGTTAATCCCTGTTCCCATCTTGAAAGGATTTCCTTTTCGAAAATCTCACGGCCTACAACAGGAATACCAAATACAAATCCACTCTTGTAATCTGTATCTTTTTTTCCATCTTCTACATTCAAACCAGAAACAAGGCTACCTGTATCTCCGAATGTGATCAATTTCTTTGAAAGGAGAACTCTGTTAAAGTCATTTGCATTTACATAAAATACAAAACTTCCTCTGTAAGCAGAATATCTGTCATAGAACGGGAACGACACAATAATGCGGTTGTCTCTTCCGTCAAAGAGTGTGGTGCACGAAGTTCCACCTGTAGCATATGAATCAGGAGAATTAACTTTTTCAAATGGAAGTTCTTTTTCTCCTGAGAGTGTAATTGCATCTGTATAATTTTTGTATGAAACGATTTCAGATGTACGGCTAAGGACATCCGTACTGAATGTACTGTAGTGAATGCTTGTTCCGTTTTTGTCGATGAGGCGCATTCCGAGAAGGCCTGGTGTCTGGCTAAAGAGGTCACCTGACATCTTTGAACGGATTCTTACATCGTCATCAGTTGGTTTGTTTTCGATGTAACTTGCAACGCTTTTCTGCTTTAAGAAAGAGTTGTCGCTTTTTCCAAAACGACTTTCAAGAGTTTCAATGTATTCGTTATAGTTTTCACTTACTGTGTCTAAGTGATTCTGAATCTGAGTTAATTTGCCTGGTTCATAAAAACGCGCGTCAATTACAGAGAATAACCCTGTAAATGCGAGAAGTGCAAAAGCTGCGAAGAGAACTACTGATGTTAAAAGGCTGACAGCCGTTTTCTGACCTGAAGTCACGTTTTTATTCCTTTAAAGATAGTTATACTTTATCAATATCTATTATCGGTAAAATAGTATAGCAAATTAAGTGTTTTTTTGCTATTTTATGCATAAATGGAAGAAATACTCAAAGAACAGCTCAAAAAACCACGATGTCTCCTCGTTGCCTGGCCCGGCGACAACCTTTTTGAACTGAAAGGACTTGTTTACACGCTCGGAATGGATATTTCAGACTGTTTTTGGCTCAATAAAGTCGATATTCAGCCGGCTTATGGAATGGGAAGCGGCAAGGCAGAAGAAATCTGTGCACACGCAAAGGCAGTTGACTCTGACTGCATCATCATGGACTTTGAGCTCGATCCGACAAAGCAGCGCAACTGGGAAAAGCTCTGTCATCTTCCGGTTTTTGACAGGCAGGAAGTTATCCTGCGTATTTTTGCTGAACGCGCTTTGACAAAAGAAGCAGTTTTACAGGTGGAACTTGCCCGCCTCGAATATTCTTTACCGCGCTTAAGTCACATGTACGGCGACCTTGCCCGTCAGCGAGGCGGTTCGTACGGCTCAAAAGGATCAGGCGAAACCCAGCTTGAACTCGACCGACGCGGCGTCAGAGAACGAATCCATCTTCTCAAAAAAGAACTCGACAAAGTAATCCAGAACCGCGACACCCAGAGAAAGCGCCGTGAAAAAACAAACATCAGAAAAGTTGCACTCTGCGGCTACACAAATGCCGGAAAGTCATCTCTTCTCAACGCCCTCACCTCTTCTGAGGCATTCGTCGAAAACAAACTCTTTGCAACGCTCGACCCGCTCACAAGAAAACTTTTTCTTTCAAACCCTGACTACGAAACTACAGAAGACTTTTCAAAAGGACCTGTTTCAAAAGGTCACGAAATACTTTTGACTGATACAGTAGGTTTCATTTCAAACCTCCCGCATTCACTCGTAAACGCATTCCGCTCGACTCTCGAAGAAGCAGCATACGCAGATTTGCTTTTGATTGTACTCGACAGCTCAGACCCAAATGTATTTTTGCACTATGAAACAATCAAAGACGTCTTAAAAGAAATCAGCGCCGATGAACACGAAGTAATAATTGTTTTGAACAAGATTGATTTTTACAATGACAAAGGCAGCTGTAACACTGGCATACCGCTCCCAGAAGGCATCACTCCAGATGAAAACATCTCTTCAGAAACAAACATCTCTTCAGATGCCCGCGAAATCACTGCCGATCAATTTACCCTTACAAAACTTGAAAACCAGTTTCCGTCTCACATCAAAGTGTCAACAAAAACTGGTTTCGGTTTAGAAGAACTGAAAAAAGAATTATTTAAAAGACTGTTCAGATAAAAAAAATCCATTCAATGCCCGGGGACTTTTGAATGGATGTTATTCACTTCACTGCCCGCTGGCTTTTGAAGTGATCTATTTTAATATCTTTTTTGTCTTAATCATTTTTACAAAATAATCCATGTTTGTTCCGACAAAGAGTGCGCAGTACGAAGTGATTGCGAGTGCAAACACGATATAGAATGTAATTAAGAATCCTTTGTCTGCTTCCTGAAAACTTGAAAGACCGAAAGTGAGCATGAACAAAATCATTGCGATACCGCCGACGATCCATTTTGTAATTGAAATCGGATTTTTTGTTGATGAATAATTTGGATCAATTGATTTCATTACAGAAAGAATTGCTGCATCATCAATTGGAACAGGAACTTCGAGAGGAGCTCTTGTAAGTTTTTCTGCACTCTTTAAAAGTCTTACCTGCTTTCTGCATTTTGAACATGTGAGTAAATGTAATGTCACTTCAAGCGGAACTCTTTCGCCTTTATCAAGTCCAAGGTAAATGTCCATGATTCTGTTACATTCATTTTCTTTTTTCATACAAGACCTCTTTGTATAAGCTTATCTTTCAAAATTTTCTTTGCACGAAAGATATGTGATTTTATTGTATTAACAGGCAATCCTGTAATATTGCTGATTTCTGCATGCGGAACATCGTAAAAGAAAAACATATCAAGACACACGGCATACTGCGGCGGAAGTTCTTTGACAGCTTCTCTGATTGATTCGCATGTAAGTTTTCTGATCTGAGCTTCTTCGGGAGTGTCAGACGGATCTTCAAGCAGAGTTGCATCTGCAAGCGGAAGATATTCATTGCGGCGGTTGATTGAATTGACTGCAGTGTTGTATGCGATTCTTGTAAGCCATGTTGAAAAAAGTGAATCGCCTCGGAATGTACCAAGTTTTGTGTATGCTTTGAGAAACACTTCCTGGATGAAATCTTCTGTGTCTGTTGCATTCTTGAAAAAACTCATCCCCAGCGCTTCGACTCTTTTTTTATAAAGAGTCATAAGGCGTGCAAAAGATTTTTTGTCGCCTGCGAGAGTTGTTTTTACAAGCTCAGAGTCCCTTTTATAAGCTGCTATGTGCTCTAAATCGGCTCTCTGATTACTTTGCATCATTCACTTTGAAAGAAGGATTAATTTTGTAGAAAATCAAAAGACACACGCCGATTGCAAGCGGAATAAGTCCGCCGAGAAGAACATAAGAAAAGCCTTCCATGCATACAAAAAGCAATGTAAGCATAAGGCCGATTCCTGTGAGGAGAAGGCCTGTGAGAAGAGAGAATGTCTTCAGGTCAAAGGTGTGTGTCTGGTAAGTTCCAGTTTTAATTCTAAGCTTAACTTCATGATGGTGCCACAAAATGTAGAAGAAAACTACGATTCCACCGATTGCAATACCTACAATAGGAATAATCGAAATAATTACCTGTGCTGCTGTTGAAGTAAATGTACCGTCCATGAAAAGCCTCCAAAGTGTCTGATATTAATTAGACACTATTTATATAAATAAGTTGCATTAATCGAGGAAAATATAGTCGTCAAAATAGACTGCTTCTATTTTTCCAAGAATAAGTTCGTCATTAATCAATTCAAGAAGTTCTGCCTTGATTTTCTTTTCGCCTAGAGTAAACAGTTCTTTCTGAGTACGTGTTGCAAAGTAATTCATAAAGATGTTTGTGAGCGTCTGTTTTTTCTGAACGAGTTCTTCGTAAAATGCAGAGTCTTTGCTTGTGTATGTGAGCCATGGAGTTACAACAAGATTTGTGCCGTTTGAAAATTCTTTTTTTTCTGGAGCGGTGAGGGCGCGTAAAGTTCCAAATTTAAATTCTAAAATTTCTACGCTGTCTTTTGTTTTGATTTCTGAAATATCCTGAGGATCTCCCTTTCGATAAGTATTAAAACTTGCTTTGCCTGCAAGAAATGTAGTCACGGTACAGAAAAGAGTCAGTGCACCAAGACCTGCGATAATATAAATTAAAATCTTATCAAGAGAGATTTTCATTTTAGCCCCAGAGATTGTAAGGGTTTACC
>JAGHSB010000039.1 GCA_018066075.1 Candidatus Treponema scatequi | reverse complement strand
ATTCATAATAAAATGATAGATATGAAAAAGGTTCTGATTATTGATTCATCAAAATTGTTCAGCGATTTCATGAGGGAAAAACTCTCTGCCGAAAACATCTCCGTAGAAGTTACAAATGGACGACGTGATGCCTATACAAGACTTCTTACAGTTCTTCCTGATCTTGTAATTATGGACGTTTCTGACTCATTTACAGATTTGATGGATTTTCTTAAAAGCAAATTTTCAGATCCTAATGCCAAGAACATTCCTATAATTTTAACAGGACCTCAGATTGAAAAAGGCCGTATCGCATCTCTCGTTCGCTATGGCGTAATCAAATACTTTCCGACACCAATCAAGTTCAACGCTTTCATTGAAGCAATCGGTGAAGTATTAAAAGTCAGCTTCTCAGTAGATACTACTCCTTCAATTCTTGGTGTTCACCATAACAAAGACATCATCTTTGTAGAACTTGCACAGGTATTAAACAGAGAAAAAATTTCTCTTCTCAAATACAGACTTTCAGAGTTAATCGACAAAAAAGACATGCAGTCTCCAAAGCTCATCCTCATGATGACAGACCTCATGCTCTCATTTGTTGACGGCTGCAATCTTGAATATCTCTTCGATACGATTCTTACAGAAGAAAGAATTCCACGAAAGTTCATCAAGATTCTTTCGCTCGACAGTTTCATTCCTGACTTTTTGGACGGACATCCGCAGTATTCGGAAATCAAAGTTGTTCAGGACCTTAGAAAAGTTTTGACATCTTTCGTTTCTATTACCGCAGCTCCTGATGAAGTTCCAGAATTGATTGCAGAAGAAATTCTCTTTCAGCAGGAAGTTGATGATGATACAATCGACCGCCGCTTTAATTTTGACCTCGACATTGATGATACAGAAGGAACTGTATTCAAAGTTGCAATCGTTGATGATGACAGCGTAGTTCGTTCTGTTCTCCAGCGTTCTTTAAGTTCAATGGGTGCAGAAACAGTTCTTTTTGATAATGGAAATACATTTCTTGATTCAATTGATAAAGAACACTTTGATCTTGCAATTCTCGATATCTTTATGCCTGGAATGTCCGGCTTTGACATCCTTACAAAATTGAAGCTCACACCTGATTCACCTCCTGTTATCGTTTACTCACAGGCAACACAGCGCGAAGTTGTAATTCAGGCTCTCAGTCTTGGAGCAAAAAGTTATCTTGCAAAACCTCAAAAGCCAGATGTAATCATTACAAAAGCTATCGAGGTATTACATGCTAAATCTTGATAATTCAGTTCAGTCTGCATCTCGCTTTGTTGCGACAACATTACACGAAATCAGAACTCCAATTCAGACAATCATCGGTTCTCTTGAATTATTAAATGAAACTCAACTCGACCGTGAACAGAAAGAATACATAAGACAGATTTCATTTTCTGCAGAAGCACTTCTCTCTCTTGCCAACAACATTCTCGATTACTCAAAGATGAGTACAAACGAATTTAAACTTGAAGATACACCGTTTGATCTTGTTGATGTCGTAGAAAAAACAACTGACCTCATTTCAATTGAAGCATTCAACAAAGGCCTGGAACTTGTTACAGACATCGACATAAACATTTCTGAAACAATCATGGGAGACCAAGTCAGACTTCAGCAGATTCTTTTAAACATAATTAAAAATGCAGTTAAGTTTACATCAAAAGGATATGTTTACGTTACAGTATCGCTTGATAAAGATTATTTAATTTTCAAAGTAATCGACAGCGGTATAGGCGTTCCAAAAGAAGCACAGCCAAAACTTTTTGATGCATACTATCAGGCAGATGCTTCAACGACAAGAAAGTTTGGTGGAACTGGACTCGGGCTTGCAATCTGTAAGTCTCTTGTAGAGGCAATGAATGGAAAGATCGGAGTAACTGATAATCACGAAGGCGGTTCAATTTTCTATTTCAAAATTCCATACAGACCTGCAATCGAAAATTATCTTCCTAAATATGAACTTGTAATTCCTGCAAATACACGAATACTCGTTGTTGACGACTCAATCATCGCAAGAAGAAGTATCGTAAAACATCTTGAAAAATTTGGAATCAAAGACATCTCAACAGTTTCAAATGCAAACGATGCTCTCTTATTGATGCATGCTCAGAGCAAAAAAGGAATTCCATTCTCACTCGTATTCATCGACATGCTTTTGCCAGTAATCGACGGATGGCACCTTGCTGCAGAAATCAACAACGATAAAGAAATTAATAATGCAAAACTTTATCTCACGGTCCCAGAAGGACAAATGGGTGCAGAAGCCAAAATGAAACTCTTAAACTGGTTTGATGGATATCTTTACAAACCTGTTAAACGACAAAAGATTTTTGAACTCATTTCTCAAAGCTTTAAAGAATCATTTGAAACTGCAGTTTCAGAACAGAAAGACCCGGGCCTTGTTCTTCACGAAAGAGAACTTGCAAAAAAAGCAAAAGAAGCTGCAACACCGGAATACAAAATCAAGCAGAAGACAGAAAGCATCTTAAAAGAAAAGAAAGACGCAGAACTTGCAAGCGGTTTACATGTTCTCGTTGTAGAAGACCATGTAGTAAACAGAAGGCTTTTGACTGCATTCCTTACAAAGTTTGGTGCAGATACCCTCGAAGCAGACAACGGTCAGGCAGCAGTTGATATCGTTAGCATGCACCCTGAAATCGACTTTATCTTCATGGATATCCAGATGCCTGTAATGAACGGTATCGATGCGACAAAAGAAATCAGAAAGGACGGCTTCAAGGGAATCATCATTGCATGTACTGCAAACTCAGACCGAGACGACTTTGTTCACTACACCCAGGTCGGCATGAACGATGTACTCGTAAAACCTTTCAAGAGCAACCTCGTAAAAGAAATCATCGAAAAATGGAATACTGCCCTCATCCTTCCTACAGCACAGGAAATCGCTACCCTTCTTGAGGCAGAAGAAGAAGTTGCCCCTGTCAACGTATGGAACGAAGAAGACTTCATGGACACAATCGGAAACGACTATACATTCGGAATCAAACTCATCAAGGACTTTATCAAACAGACAGAAGATCTCATCAAGAAAATTCCAAAATGCATCAAAGACAAAGACTACGAAGAACTCCGCAGAATCGGACATACACTCAAAGGATCAAGCTCGACAGTTTCTGCATTCTCTCTTTCTGATTACGGTACACGACTTAACAAAGCTGCAAAATCAGAAAACATCGATGCCCTCAAGATGAATTTCAATGCACTTAAAGAAGAACTCGTTCAATTTAAAAATGAAGTAAAACAGTGGATGGCAAAAAATGAACTCTAAGCTTAAGACAAATTATCATACACACACATCTTTCTGCGACGGAAAAAGCACTGCAGAAGAAATGGTAAAAGCTGCAATCCAGAAAAAGTTTGACATACTCGGATTTTCATCTCATAGCATGTATCCGTTTGGTGAAACATGGCACATCGCACCAAGAGACCATGCCCCGTACGCAAAAGAAATTGCCAGACTCAAAAAAGCATACAAAAACAAAATCGAAATACTCACAGGCTTTGAAGCAGACTTCATTCCGTCACTCTGCATGCCTTCTCACGAACGCTTTGAAGAATTTAATCCTGATTACTTAATCGGATCTGTTCACTATATCAGAAATGAAAAAGGATTCGTCACAGTTGATGAAACAGCCTCAGGTGTCAAAGCCGGAATCGATAAACTCTTTAACGGAAACGGAAAAAAGTTTACCCAGGAATATTTTTACCTCGAACGCGAAATGTTAAAGCATGGTGATTTTGAAATCTTAGGTCACTGCGATTTAATCAGATTAAGAAACCAGGAAATTCACTTCTTTAACGAAGAAGAATCATGGTATAAATCAGAATTAAAAGCACTCGTAAAAGCAATCAAGAAAAGCGGCATCATCGTAGAGTTAAACACAGGAGCAATCGCAAGAAAACTCATGGACGACATCTACCCTTCTTCACCACTTCTAGAGCTTTTACATGACGCTAACGTTCCAATTACAATCAACTCAGACGCTCACAAGACAACAACATTAGATGCAGCATTTGACATCGCACAAAAAAAAGCCCGCGACGCAGGCTATACAGAATGTGCATTAATAAAAAAAGGCCGCATCGAAATGCAGCCTCTGAAGTGCACCCCAATTATTGGACACTTAAACTAGGCTAATTTTAAGGACTGATTCCTAAATTGTAAAGGGGTCAGTCCTTTTAATTTAACCTTAATTCTCTTTTCATTGTACCATTCAAGGTATTCAACCAATTCTTTCTTAAACTGTTCAACGGATTCAAAAGTTT
>JAGHSB010000135.1 GCA_018066075.1 Candidatus Treponema scatequi | reverse complement strand
TTTTAATACTTTTTCAGCTTCTCGTGGCGGACAGGATTTAATTTTACCGGGTTCTTGGGTTTATGACGCTCTTTTAACTCTGGAACTTGAAATGGGCCGCGTTACTTTTGGAGATCAGGCGCCTGTTTCGATCAATGAATTGAAAACTTATCTTAATGACATAAATTACGACAGATTAAGTGATGTCGGAAAAAAACAGTACGATAGAATTACAGATTACATTTCTGAGAAAAACTTCTCATGGAACGCAGGTATTTTTTCATTTGGAACTGAACCGAAAGCTGCCCTTGAGGGATATTATAAATCAAGTGATGATATCGACTGGGTATATGATTACACAAAACGAAATTCGATGATTGATCTTCCTATGAAAATTGGTGTCGGTGATTACTGCACAGTTTTTATGGGACTTACATTTTCTCAGAGCTATTACGCTCGATGTAAAGCAACTGACAATTACTGCAATCAGTTTTTTGTAAATGATGCCTTTGACCCGGCTTTAACTCACGAAAATTACCTCAGCGCAGGATATCTTTTTAATGACGATGTCGGTTTCAATATCCGTTTCGGAAGCGGAACACAGAGTCTTGGCCATTCACTTATGCCGAGCATTGTAATGTCAGAATATATGACTGACACTCCATATTTTAACCTTCGTTTATTTTCTCCGATTTTCAATTACAATTTGAACATCACACAGTTTACACATTCCACTTATCTTTACACACACAGAATTGAAGCAAGATTTTTCAAGAAAGTTCAGTTTTCATTTATTGAAGGCGTTTTACCTTACAGCCATTTTGATTTGCGTTTTGTAAATCCGTTCGCAGTATTTCATGGATATGGATTATTCAACGAATTTAGTGGTGAGTGTTCATCTTATTTCGGAATGAAAATCAGCTATGTGCCTGTAAAATATCTGAGATTATATTTTTTGTATTCTCAGAATGAACATACAATGGCTTCTGAAGGTGAAGGTGATCCCGAAGGAAACGGTTTCCAGATTGGACTTGAAGGTTATGTGCCTGGTAAAGAAGGTTACTGGCATTTTGGTGCAGAATTCTTTCTTTCAAATCCTTATATGTTCATAAAAGAAAGTCCGAATGTTTCATTTGCGAAAGTGTTCAACGAAATGCTTGAAAACTCAGAATATTATTATCAGTGGATGGGAAGTCCTCTTGGTCCTGATACTATCGCTTTTCAGATAGCAGCAGGATATGAAAAGCCTGATGCATGGTCAGTAGATTTGGCATATACTTTTGCTGCAAAAGGTGAGTTTTCGAGTCAAAAACTTTTTAAGAATTTGAACTGGTATAAAAAAGACCTCTCATCATTTAATGAATCAGAGTGGCCATATACAGATTCATTTCCTGCAGATCCTTCATTGCATGCACCACACGGAACTCCAGAATACGTAAATACAATTTCAGTTAAAGGTTCTTATAAACTTGCAGACTGGATGACAATTGTATTTCAGCCTTCATATACTTTTATTTTTAATTACAATAATATTACAAATGAAACTCGTCAGGGACTCGAACTTGTTTTGAGCCTTAGGTTTGAGTTTTGCAAAATTCCACATGGCGAATTAAAGTCACCAGACTTTTTATTTAAGGATGGAAAAGAATAATGAAAAAGTTTTTTGTTTTTTTAGCATCATTAATTATTCTTACAAATGCATTTGCTAATGTTCGTGGTGATCAGGAATTTGTTCCTGCCGGACACTGGGTTTATGACGATTTGACCGCAATCATGCTTGAAAGCGGTATTACACATTTTTATGACAACACTCCGTTGACTGTTCAGCAGATTAAAATAATGCTTCTTGAAATTGATTATGAAAATCTTTCTGATGCCGGAAAGACTGCTTTTGATTCGATTGAAAATTATTTTTCAGAAAGCAACTGGGGTTTTGGTTCTGATGCTTTTAATATTGGTGTGGAACTTACAAGTGCCGTTGAAGGTCAGTATAAAACAAATGATGATATTGAGTGGAATTTCGGACGACGCGACAGAAGCGCTCTGATTGAAGCTGATATCGGATTAAATCTTTCGAAATATGTTTTTATGGGCTGTGACATTCCGGTTGGAATTTCTAAATCAGGCCGTGTAAAAAATGATACTTACTGCAACGTTCCATACAATATGAATCTTGTAGACATTAACTTTCCGCATAAAGCTTACTTCAGCGCAGGCGGTCTATTGGGCGAAAAGTCTGGAATTAATTTTTCAATTTCCACTTTACCGCGAGAACTTGGAAGAACAGAAATGTCGAGCGTCATTCTTTCTGACAGCCTTCAGGATGCAACTCATGCAAAATTAAAATTCTTTTCACCATATTTTAATTATGACGGAAGCATTGAAATGTTCGGAATCAATCGTTATGCTTACTGGCATAATTTTGAAATTCGTCCGCATAAAAAAGTTTCTTTTTCAATTTTTGAAGGTGCATTGCCTTATGGAAATTTTGATTTAAGATATATGAATCCTTTTGCAATTTTTCACGGAATTGCAGGATGGAGAGATTATCAAAATGCATATACAGATTCCTATGGTTGCAATGGTGATGTAATAAGTTATCTTGGAATAAGACTTAACTGGACAATTTATAAGTATTTAAGATTTTATGGTAATTTTGCAATGAACCAATTTCAGATGCCAAATGAAGAAGACAAGTCAATTCCAAATGCGATGGCATTTCAGCTCGGATTTGAAAGTTTTGTTCCGATTGATAAAGGTTATCTTCACTTGAATCTTGAAGGTGCTTATACAAATCCATATTTTATGATTGGTGAAAGTCCGAACTGGTCATGGGTTAAAAAGAGCAAAGAAACATGCGATAATGCTGATACACTTTATGAATGGATTGGATTTAAATATGGTCCTGATACACTTGCTCTAAAGTTAAGTGCGGGATATAAAGTTGAAAAAAAATATTCTGTTGATTTTGATTATTTATTCCTTGCCCGTGGTGAACTTTCAAGACCTGATTTCTCAGGATGGACAGGTTTTTCAAATGAATTTGATACAGCGACATGGCATTTTCCTTCAACCACATCAAATGATAAATACAAAAAAGGTGCATCATTCATATCACCTTCAGGAATTGTTGATTATACAAATGTGATTGCAGTAAAAGCATCTTATTGGCCTATGGACTGGATGTGCATTACAGCAATGCCTTCGTATACTTTCTCTATTAATAATAAAAATGTTGAAGGTAAAAACGAAAACGGATTTGAATTTGCTTTAAGTGTTAAAATGTTCTTAACAAGAATCAATGACAATAAATAAGTA
>JAGHSB010000147.1 GCA_018066075.1 Candidatus Treponema scatequi | reverse complement strand
CTTTTAAATATATGGAAAGTTCTGACCACAAATATCTTGGCCTTTTGATACACGATTCATACACAGATTATACAAAAGAAATGATCAGTGGAATCATGAGGTTTTGCAATGAACACAACTGCTCTCTTCTCGTTTTTCCTGTAGGGGAACTTGGAATTTCGTATTCCCCTTACGAATACCAGCACAGAGCGATTTCGGCTTTCGCAAATTCCAATAATATTGATGGCCTCATCATAGCAACAAGCACCCAAGGAAATCATGTTCCCCACTCAGAACTCGTAGACTATGTCCACACATTTTCAGACATTCCGAAAGTCAGCATCGGAATCGAAATCGATAATGTTGCAAGCCTCATCGTAGACTGCGAACCGGGACTCAGAAGTCTTGTAGAAGATTTAATCAAAAATCATAAACGTAAAAAATTCGGAATCATCGGTGTTTTCGGAGACAGCGCAGAAGCAATCGAAAGAACAAATGTAATCAAAAAAATATTGAAAGAAAATAATTTTACTATTACAGATGATGACATAATGCTCGGCGGTTTTACATATGAAACTGCCTATGATTCAATTTTAAAGCATGTAGAAAAAACAGGTAGCTTTGATTATGACGCAGTATTATGTTTGAATGATGACATGGCATTTGCCTGCATCGATTACTGCAAGCAGAAAGAAATCAAATGTCCTGAAGATATTTCAATTACTGGATTTGATGACATCCAGCGCTCTGCTTTCATTACACCAACTCTTTCAAGCGTCAACCAGCAGACTGCAGAACAGGGCTACATTGCGGCAAAATCTTTATATGACATCATAAACGGAAAAAACATTCCTCTCATCCAGCATATTTCTACAGTTGCATATTTCAGACAGAGCTGCGGCTGTGTTGATAAAAAAGACTTTTTGACAAATTACATTACAGAAGACAAAAAAGTTGTTCCTATCAGCAGCAGAGACAGCCTGTCGAGTGTAGTTGAATGGATTGCTAAAAAAGCACAGCTTCTTAAAATGAACTTCTTTCACTCTTCATCTCAGGTACAGATTAACCTCGATGAGTTCAGAAAGGCATTTCAGGGAAACGTTCAGCAGTTTGACATCAATTCTGCCGCCATCTGTATGTTTGATCCTCCGATTAAACGAGACCAGTACTACACTAGTTTCGAACTTCCAAAAGAAGCTTTCTTAATCGCTTCATATGACAACACCAGCAATTACTTTCAGGACCCGGAACAGGAACCTGTAAAATTTGATCCTCGCGACAAATTAATTCCATCATCATTTATTGATCCTTCAAAAAATAAATGCTTTATTTCAACAATTTCAAACTGTGAAAATGTATACGGTTATATGGTTTATCAGGTTGGAAGTTTTGAAGAGCTTCTTTATGAAATGATGGTAACAATCATTTCACAGCTTTTATCAACTGCATACGAAAATACAAAGAAAGCAGAAGCACAGAAAATGCTTTCAGAAAAAAATGCAATACTTTCAATCATGTCGACTACAGATGAACTTACAAACCTTTTGAACCGCCGTGGATTCATGAACTTTGGACAGCAGTCAATTTACATGGGACTCTGTCAGGATAAAGAAGGACTTGTTCTTTTCGGAGACATGGACGGACTTAAACAGATTAATGATACTTACGGACACGAAGCCGGAGATGAAGCAATCAAGGCAGAAGCAAAAATCTTACGAAGTACATTCCGCTCGACAGATATTATCGGTCGAATTGGCGGCGATGAATTCTGTATTGTTGCAGTAGGACTTCCAGAACGAACATTTGCGAGAATTAAAAATACAATTGATATTGCATGCCAGATATGGAACAAAGAGACAAAGGCACCGTATAAGCTTTCAATCAGCATCGGCTATGCAAAATACGACAAGACAAATTCAAATCTTGCCGTAATTTTACAGAAAGCTGATGAAGTTTTGTATCAGGAAAAAAAGCGAAAAAAAGAAATATCAAGTAAATAAAAAGTTTATTTGCATTTAATTTTCATAATCTGAGCTTTGCCTTCAATCGTAAACTTTTCACCAGGTTTTACGGCAAAAATGTTTTCCTTTTCAAAGTCATATTTCTCACCACTGTCACTCTTGATTGTGCCAGTTCCATCTATAATAAAAATCATCTGCCAGTCACACGCAAGGCCCTGTCCTTTAGAACAAAGCGCACTGTAACCACCGGAAACTTTCACTTCTTCAAGAGAAAAATACTTGCACTCAAAAAACTTGTCAAATGGAGCAATCGGCTTAAGGTCATCTTCTTTAATAACCGAAAGCCCTTTTTCAATATGAACTTCACGAGGACGCCCCCAGTCATACAAGCGGTAAGTCAAATCACAAGACTGCTGAACTTCCATCAAACGAAGACCGCCACCAATTGCATGAACTGTCCCCGAAGGAATAAATACAAAGTCTCCCTTTTTGACATTTACAAAATTGAGGTAGTTTTCAAGAGTACTGTTTTTAATCGCATCTGAAAGTTCTTCTTTTGAATAAGGCTTGTCACTTTTTTTGAGACCAAATACAAGTTTTGCATCTGGGGCTGCATCAAGAACATACCAGCATTCAGTTTTACCGCGATTTCCTTCGCCTTCAATTCTAACTGCAGCTTCATCATCTGGATGAACCTGAACAGAAAGAGTATCGCGAGCCTGAATCACTTTTATTAAAAGAGGATAATCTTTTCCGCACTGTGATACGAGTTCTTCGTGGCTCATCACTGGATGAACTGACGCAATCCAGTTTTCGTATCCCCAGACTTTTTCAGATTTTAACGGATTAAGTTTAAGCATAAAATTTTCTAAAAAAAATGCCGGGCATTACAGTAAATATCAAATTTTTTGAGGATATCTGTACCCGGCAATTATTAATATAATTATTTATCCCACAACTTTTCAGGATAATAGTTTGTCTTAATCTTGTTGATGATTTCCTGCTTTACAACTTCGCGGTCTTCAGGATAAGTCATTCCGAACCAGCTTTCAGAAGAAGTAAAGAACTTGATTTTTCCTTCGCCATTTTTAACGATGTCGCTTGCAGCAACCGGTAAAAGAGCTTCCTGTTTTTCTGTGTAAAGGCCTTCTTTCTTAAAGTTTTCCCAGTATTCATGAAAGCCATCAAAAGCTTTTGGAGTAAATCCGAAGAGGTTCATACTTACCCATTCGTTTCCAGACATCTTGATGATTTTACCGTTAAGGTCACTTTCGATTCCGCCATTAGCATAAGCGATTTTTGTATTTTCTACGATTCCGTCGAGGTATCCGTCTTTAACTGTGCAGACACCGCGTGATACAGATCCGTTTTTACTCATTGTTTTTTCGAGAACATAGCCAACCATTGCATGTTCTGTTGAATCATTCGAAATGTTTGAAAGATAATTTCCAAGAGTTGCAAAAGCTTCGCGGCCATAATAGTCATCAGAATTGATTACTGCAAATGGTTCCTTGATTTTTTCTTCTGCGCAGAGAACAGCATGAATTGTTCCCCATGGCTTTTTTCTTTCTGCTGTCTTTGCAATTTCGTCAGCTGACAAAAGGCTTTCTCTTGACTGGAAAACATAATCAGCATCAAAGTTTCTTGCAATTCTGTCAAAAAGTTTTTCTCTGAAATCTTTTTCGATATCTTTTCTGATGATAAATACAACTTTTCCAAAACCACTTTTCTTTGCATCATAATTTGCAAAGTCCAATAAACATTCTCCGTTCTGACCTACTGCGTCAATCTGTTTAACTCCGCCGTAACGGCTTCCCATTCCAGCTGCTAATACTAAAAGTGTTGGTTTCATATATTCCCCTTAATTTAATTTTTTTAATGGAATTTGCCAGACCAAAATTTTGTTTTATTACAAATATCTTAGTCCAAATATTTCAGCAATTATACTAAAAATTTTATAAAAATGATATACCAAATACAGCACCGATTACTATCAATAAAAGCGGACTTATCTTGATAAATCTGAGCGCCAAAATCGAAACGACATAAAAAATACACTGCTTCCATTTAAAAACATCAGCGATACTTTGAACCATTCTGATTCCGTCAATATTAAGCGTGATATTCAAAAGCGCAATCTGAAAAACTTCGAGCGCAGCGACAAGAATTACACCTGTACTTGCCGGACGCAAAGTCACAAACGCCGCTTTTACAACAGGCTTTTCAGAAAACTTAGCAAAAAGTCGCGCAATAATCAGAATACAGATTATACTCGTAAGAATCTCACCAAGCGTCGTTACAATTCCACCCCAGAAACCGTAAAAATTATTTCCGATGTAAGTTGCCATATTAACGCCGATCGGTCCCGGAGTACTTTCTGAAATTGAAATCATATTTACAAAAGTTGCAGAATCAATGAGACCGCGCTCAACAATCAGCTGTTTCATAATCGTAATTGCAACAAGACCGCCGCCAATCGTAAAAAGTCCGACATAAAAGAAAATCAAAAAAAGTTCAAGCAAAGAAGGACTACTCATTTTTTTCATCCTCCTTTTTTGAATCATTTGTATTTCCAGAAATATTCTGTGTTTTCAATTTTCGAAGTTTAACAAAATAAATTATGACCCCAAGAGCGATGCTTGAAAGCAAAACTGCAACAACCGGAACTTTCAAAATAAAAACAAGTGCAAATGATAAAATAAAAATTGCAAAACATAAAAGATTTTTACAGTTCTTTTTTGCCATCTTATATGCAGCATAAGAGATGTTTGCCGCAACAGCAACATTGATTCCCATGAAGGCTTTTTTAATTATTTCGATGTCATTAAATTTATTTATAAGGCCTGCAAGTAAAGAAATGATTATTATTGATGGAGTTACAACACCAAAAGTTGCAATGATTCCTCCGAGATAACCTGCCCTTTTGTAGCCGCAGAAAGTTGCAACATTAACTGCAATGATTCCGGGAGTCGACTGACTGATTGCAAAATAATCGTAAAGTTCGTCAGTATCAACCCATTTTTTTCTTTCGACAAGTTCGCGTTCAAGAATCGGAAGCATTGCAAGACCGCCACCGATTGTAAAAAGTCCGATCTTGCAGAAAGTAAAATATAATTCCAGAATTGTCTTTAACTTTTTCATATTAAAAAACTCAATTAAATCTCATTTAATGTCAAAATCTTATTCAGTGCAAAACACTCATTTAGTGCCAGCAAGATTTCGTGCATACATTTTTGAATAGAATGAAAGTTCATTTGCTTTTTCGTCTGTCAAAAGATTCATGTCAAAACGCCATTTCCAGTTTTTACCGACTGTACTCGGTTCGTTCATGCGGGCTTCGTTTCCGATTGCAAAAACATCAGAAAGTGGAATTACACACATATCTGCAGTTGATGCGAAAGCTGTTTTTATCATAAATTTTGTAAGCTGCTTTTCTGAGTTTAATTTTTTTGCTTCATCAAGTGAAAGTTCTCTGCCTGTAGCATACTGTGCAATAAGTAAAAGCTGGTCATCGCTTATATTGTCCAAAAATCCCTGCATTGTTTCATTGTCATGACTTCCTGTATATACGATGCAGTTCTGCGGATACATATGAGGCAGGAACATATTTACCATTCCGTTCTGTCTCGCTTCATCAGGACTGAATGCAAACTGCAAAACTTTCATTCCAGGAAGTCCGCATTCATCGCGAAGTTTTTTAACACCTTCTGTAATTACGCCAAGGTCTTCTGCAATGAGTGGAACTTCGCCAAGCTTTTTCTTAAGAGTATTGAAAAAATCATTTTTAGGACCCGGAATCCATTTTCCATTAACCGCAGTCTTATCACCAAACGGAATCGACCAGTAAGCTTCAAATCCTCTGAAATGGTCAATTCGAATATAGTCTACTAAAGATAAAATATGTTTTACTCTCGAGCACCACCAGCCGTAGCTATCTTTCTTCATTGCATCCCAGTCGTAAAGCGGATTTCCCCAGAGCTGACCGGTTGCAGAAAAATAATCAGGCGGAACGCCGGCAACCTTTTTCGGAACACCGTTTTTATCAAGCTGGAACATTTTCTGATTTGCCCATACATCAGAAGAATCTGCAGCAACAAAAATCGGAATATCACCTACGATTTTAATTCCATTTTCATTTGCATAATCTTTTAATTCTTTCCACTGAGTAAAAAAGAAAAACTGAATTACTTTGATTATTTCGATCTGTTCGCTGTTATTTTTATTCCATTCAGAAACTGCTTTATCTTCGCAGAGTGCAAGTTCTTTCGGCCAGAAGTTAAACCATACAGTTTCAATTCCACCTTTATTTTCATCCTGTGCTTTTTTATCATAAAAAGCCTTTATCGACATAAAGCTTGCATAGTCATAAAGCCAGTTTTTGTTTTCTTTTTTAAATTTTTCAAAAAGATCTTTATCTTTTTTATCTGCATTCTTCAAAAAATATTCAGCAGCATTGTTCAAAACAGGAAGCTTCCACCAGACAACGCTTCCAAAATCAACAGCCCCTTCTCTTTTGATATAATCAGGTTCTGCAATCATTTCTGGTCTTGCCCAGTTTTTTTCTACGAGTTTATCAAGATCAATTAAAAGAGGATTTCCTGCAAATGTAGAAAAAGATGCATAAGGGGAATCTCCGTAGCCAGTTGGTCCGAGAGGTAAAATCTGCCAGAGTGACTGATTTGATTTTTTAAGCCAGTCTACAAATTCAAACGCTTTTTTACCGATTGTACCGATTCCTGCTGTTCCTGAAATTGATGTCGGATGAAATAAAATTCCACTTACACGACTTTTCATAAAATACTCCTACAAAAGTTTGGTAAATAAATCGTAAGCGTCGATGCCGTTTATGACCGTTCCTTTTTTATAAATTGAAAGCGTATTGTTGCGGCCGTCTTCGAGATGACGCGAAGTAATTCCGTGCTTGATTGAAATGTCGGCTTCGAGAAAAGCAGAAGCATGGTCGCAGAGTCTGACGAGCTTTCCGTCGACCGGACTGAATTGGTCAGAATTGTATTTTGAATTAAGGTCATCGAATGAAACATGTTTGATCTGTCCGTCTTCGATGATTCTGTTTTCAAACTCGTCGTTTGTAAAATACATAAGTTCGTCAGCATAGAAATTTTCCATGAGAGGAACAAGTTCTTTGTTGACGATTTCGTCTTCGATATGTTTTACGATGCTCGGGAGTTCATCAGTTGCCTGTTTAACTGGACTGATGATGTCTCGTGTAACTGCTTCAGGAAGGTCGTGAAAAAGAGCACTAAAGAAGTTGTTGAAAATTCTTTTTTCACATGGATTTGTTCCGTTCTGTCTGCCGAGCAGGAAAGAAGAAATCGCAACAAAGTAGCAGTGACCGAGAACGCTTGTATTTGGAATGCGCGGTGTCTGATTCCATCTGCGCTGAAAACGAAGCTGTTCTATTTTCAAAAGAAATTCGTAAGGACGCTGCTTAGTTGTCAAAAGCTGAAGTCCGCGAAGGTCTAAAAATTTCTGAATGTCGCGGTTTAATTCCTGTTCGATTTTTGTAAGACGAGCTGTTTCATTTACAGGCTTGATCATTTCAAGTTCGCGGATTGTCGAGTACTTGTGAGCTGCCTGGTAAACATGAGATGTCAGTTTGTCTTCTTCTTTAAGTGGAATTGATCCGGCTTTCTGTCCGATGTAAATTGTAAACTGACTGAAAAGTTCATCGTCATCGATAAGAGTACGGTACTGATTGAGAACCCATTCATTGAGGCGCATGTATTCAGAAGGATATTCCTGTTTGATTAAAGCCTGGACAGGAGCCTTGATGTCACAGAGAGCAATCTTTTTGAGAAGATCAAAGAAAGATGCATTTATCATCCATGTCCAGTTTATTTTTCGTCCTGCACTCTCTTCAAATTTTCCGAGAATATATGCAAGAACCATTTTCTCTGCAGCCTTATCCATTTCAATCAAATCGAAAGGTCTTATAAGGTCATTCCATCTTTCAATGGAAAATGCTTCGAAGATTTTTAATACGAGTTTTTTATTAAGCATAATTAGTTATCTTTTGCTCCAAGACCAGAAGGTGCGATACCAGCTTTTTTTGCTGCTGCATAAGTTGAGTAAATCTTAATTTTCTGGTTAATGATGTCCTGCTTAGCCTTCTCTGTCTGTTTGATTACAGAAGGTTTTAAATCAGGATTTGATTTTGAAAAATCAACACCTTTGTCTTTGAGGGACAAAGTTATATAGCCGCGTTTGAAAGATTTTTTTTCAACGCAAGTTAAAGCAAGTTTAGTTGCAGTTTCAACGCTCTTAATCATCGAAGTTAAAACTGCTGATTTTGTTCCGGAATAGATTCCTTCGGCATACTGGTCACTGTCTACTCCGATTGCCCACACTTTTTTTCCTTTGAGCTGAAGTTCTTTAGCCTGTGCAATTACTCCGTTTCCGGAATTTCCTGCTGCAGAGAAAATTGCATAGACACCTGAGTCATACCATTTTCTTGCCTGTTCTTTTGCAGCTGCTTTTTTATTCCAGCCGCCGACATAATAATCGAGAACAGTTGCATTTGGCAAAACAGATTTTATTCCCTGAATATATCCGATTTCAAATTTAGTGATTGTAGGTCCGGCAATTCCACCGATAAAACCAAACTTCGGATTTGTAACGCCTTCTTCTTTTGCCTGTGAAGCAGCAGCTACACCGACAAGATAAGCTCCCTCTTCTTCATGAAATACAAATTCCATTACATTAGGCTTATTAATCGTATTAACATCGATGATTACAAATTTCTGTTCAGGATACAAATCTGCAAGTTCTGAAATTTCCTGTGCAAAAGTAAAACCTGTTACGATGATAAGATCAACACCTTCATTGATAATCTGCTTGATAATCGGTTTACTCTGATCTGCAGAAGGACAAGTTACTACATCGTAATACTTACCGCGGTTTTTCTGATTGTTCCATGTGTCATTGTAGTAATCAAGGATTCCTTTCCATGCTGCTGCATTAAAAGATTTGTCATCGATTCCGGATTCTTCAGTAAAAATTTTTACAGTTGGGATTTTTTTGTCTTCTGCTTCTTTTGAAAAACCAAACTGCAAAAATGTAAAGACAAAAAGTCCGCATAAAAATAAAATTTTTTTCATTAACTCTCTCTCCGTTAATTACTTTTACCAGATTTCTGGTCAGCTTCCATCAACTTCTTCCATGTGATGGCTTTCTTTTTGATTTCTTCTGCTTCATCACTTGAGCCGAGAGCAACGGCAATTCTGCGTGATGCGAGTAAAAAGTTGATGCCGGCATTGATATCGTCAATACGGCGTGTAGAAAGTTCGTAACGGTCACGATATGCAGTAGCCGAGTCATCAATAAGTTTTCTAACCATACGAACATATAAAACTGTTGAATCGTAATTTGCTGAGTTAGGATCAAAGTAGTCTTTTACTGCAGTCTTCATGTCGAGAAGATTTTTTGCAACTACTGCAAATCTTCCCTGAAGTTCTACGAAAGACCACTTCCATTTTGAGTTGTCACCAAATCCATCGATTACCATCTGAATTGCAAGTCCAAGTTTCTGCATGAGCTGGTATCTTTTCTGAACAGGTGTATTTGAAATTGCAGCCATTTGGTCTGAAAGTTCTGAATATGCAACATTAATAGAATTTGTAACGATTTCTTCGAGATAGATGATTGCTTTATAAAGTGTTTTGCGGGCATCGTTTAAGGCATCATTATTCTTGATTTTGAGAATTTTCATTGAGCTGCCGTTGATTGCAACATAAAGAGTAGCTACGTAAATCATTTCTTCTGCAAGAATGAGTTTTTTATACTCGATTCCGACAGAATCATTTTTCATTACAGTAAGCATATTTTTTTCTTTTTCGAGGGATTCATTTATTCGTTTCTTGTAATGATCTGCTTCTGCATTAAATTCTTCGCGGCTTTCACTGTCTAACTTTGCCATTCTCTACCCCCAAATCTTCCTTATATTTATATTTTCTCTTTATTATGCAAATTTTGCAAGCATTGAAGATGCATGTTTCAAAGATTCTTCACTTACGGCATCACCCGAGAGCATGCGCGCAATTTCAGAAACTCTTTCATCTCCTGCAATAGGTTTTACAGAAGTACTTGTAGTCTGGTTGTTTACGCCTTTCGAAATCTTAATCTGATTGTCTGCATAAACTGCGATGCTTGCAAGGTGCGTAATACAGAATATCTGTCTGTTCTTTGAAAGCATCTTTATGTGACTGCCGACATTGACTGCAACTTCACCGCCAATACCAGTATCAATTTCATCAAATATCATTGTTGGAACGCCTTCGTCCATTGCAAATACTGTCTTAAGCGCAAGCATTACACGGCTCAATTCACCGCCTGATGCAATTTTTGCAAGTGGTAAAAGCGGACTTCCAGGGTTTGCGCTTATCATAAACTCGATGTTGTCCATTCCGTAAGGGCCGCATTTCTGTACAATCTCTGTTCCAGGTTTTTCGAGAATGCTTACTCTAAACTGAGTTCCTTTCATTCCGAGCTTTGAAAGGATTTCTTCTACGCAAGAAGACATTTTTGTGCTTGCTTCAGTTCGTTTATTGGAAATGACTTTTGCATCTTTGTAAACTTCTTTTTCAAGAGCACCAACTTCGGCCTGTAATTTTTCGATATTTTGAGTGGAATTTGACAATGCGTCGAGTTCTTTCTGAGCATTTTCATAATATGTAAAAAGTTCTTTAATCGGAGCGTTTACGCTTGAGGCATATTTCTTTTTGAGGTTATAGATTATGCTGAGTCTTTCATTTACGAATGCAAGACGTTCAGGATCAAATACGAGTGATCTTGAATAGTTTTTAACTTCTTCTGAAATGTCGCTAACTTCATAGAAAAGGTTTTCAATTCTTGAATCAACATCTTTAAGTGAACCGTCAAGACTTACAGCACGGTCAGAAGCAGCCCTCAGTTTCTTGCTGAGTTCTACAATTCCCATTCCTTCTTCACCTGACAAAAGACTTGAAAGAGTTTCCACTTCTGTAAAAAGTTTTTCAAATGAACTGAGTTTTGCCTGTTCTGCTTCAAGTTCTACGTCTTCATCTGGTTTTAATTTTGCATCTTCAAATTCTTTGATTGCAAAAGAAAGAAGTTCAATTTTCTGATTCTTTTCTTTGTCAGATGTATTAAAAGCCTGAAGAGTTTTTCTTTTTTCTACGAGAAGAGAATATTTGTCTGTAAACTGAGAAACTGTTTCTGTAAGTCCTGCATAAGAATCAAGAAACTTTCTGTGTTCACCGACTTTCATCAATGACTGATGTTCATGCTGTCCGTGAATGTCAACTAAGAAAAGACAAAAGCTCTGTAAATCAGCTCTGGTTACCGGAGTCGAATTAATCCATGCTGCAGTTTTTCCGTTGTCCCTTACATATCGTCTGATGATTACTCTGTCATCTTCTGCTTCGATCCCGTGAACAGAAAGCCACTGCCTTGCAGTTCTTGGCTCGAGTACGCCTTCGATATTTTCTTTACATTCGAGTTTATCAAGTGAACAAAGCGGTGGTAAAAGGAATGTAGCCGTAACGCTTGCTTCTGATGTTCCGCTTCTAATCTGATCAACGCTTGCTTTACCTCCGAGTACAAAAGAAAGTGCTCCGATTAAAATTGATTTTCCGGCACCAGTTTCTCCTGACAATACAGTAAAGCCTTTATTAAATTCTATGTTAACACTTTCGATGAGTGCAAAATTTTTAATTGAAAGATCTTCAAGCATGAGGTCCTCCAGACCAGTTTAACTTAAATCTTAATGAGTTATAAAACTTTTCTTTAGACGGTCCAATGATGATTGCGTCTTTTTCAAGCTTTGTAATTTTAATGACGTCGTTTTCCAAAAGTTCAAACGGAGTCTGTCCGTCAAAAGATAAAATGACATTCTTTTCTCTCGACGGTAAAATCTTTACTGTAACTTCTGAACGGGCATTTATTACAAGCGGACGCATTGAAAGTGAAAACGGGTTAATCGGAGTTAAAATCATTGCTTCGACTTCTGGGTCAACAATCGGACCTCCTGCAGATGCAGAGTACGCTGTAGAACCTGTAGAAGTGGCAATGATGATACCGTCAGCCTTGCAGTTTCCGAGAGAGATGCCGTTATTGGCAAGTTCCACAGAAACCATAGAAACAGCAGCATTACTTCTTACAACGATATCGTTTAATGAACAGCCTGCGGCAACTTCTTTATCACCACGAATGACTTTATAAGAAAGCATGCTTCGTTTAGCAGTCGGCATTTTTCCATCGATATACTTTTCAAGAAGGCTCAGCCATTCATCAGGCTGGATGCCTGCGATAAAACCGAACTGACCGAGATTAACCGGAAATACAGGAATCTCAAGCTCAGCACAACCGCGGCATGCATAAAGTACAGTACCATCACCACCGAGAGTAATAACTAAATCGTAACCCGTGAAAGGATAACAGTCAGAAAAACCGTTAAACTCAAGAATTGAAGAATTGATATTTTTCTTTTCTAAAAAAGATGTAATCTTCTTTGCAATCTGATGAGACTCTTCTTTGTATGTGTTTACAACAATAAGACAGTTTTTCATTTCAAACTTTTACTTAATGCTTATGGCAATGTTCCCAATACTTTAGAAATCTTTTCTACCTGCGATCTTGAAAGACGAGGATACAATGGGAAAAGTGCTGTTCTCAAATAAAGAGACTTTGCAGTCTTGCAGTTTGAATAATCGTAATCAAGTTTCTGTTCTTCGAGAAGATTTTCTTTCATTTTTTCAAGAATACCAATTACTGATTCAGAAAATGCACTTACAATTTCAATGTCTTTTTTTGCTGCATACTGCTTAACGTCTTTAAATCCGCTGTTCAAAATAACAGGGAACGAATAAGCAGTCGAACCATATTCCATATCACGAACGAAAGTCTTGTTCTTTCCGACCATGATTGCGCGATTATACAAATTGAAAATTTCTTTTCTTACAACTTCATTACGTTTGAATTCTTTTACCTGAACAAATGCAAGTGCTGCATTAATATCAGGAAGCATCTGAATTCCAGGAAGATTTTCTGTAAGCTGCTTGAGGCTTGGCCATTCTCTGCGGCCTGGTGCCATCAAAATTGCTCCACCACCTGCAGTAATTACATCGTGTTCTTCGAGAGCACAAATTGAAAAAATTCCAAATGTTCCGGCTTTCTTTCCTTTTACTTCTGCAGGAGTTTCTTCTGGTTTTGCAGGTGACTGTGGTTTAGTGGAATTTTCAGCGCCTTCAGCTTTTGCTTCTACAATCATTGCACCTGCGCTCTGAGATACATCTTCGATAACAGGAATACCCAATGCAAGAATAGGTTCAAAATCTGGAAGTACACCAAGCGGTTCGTGCAAAATCAAAAGACGACCGCCGTTTTTAATTCCCTCTTCAACAATCTGAGGAGTTACACATGCAGTTGTTTCATCAACATCAAGAATCAAAGGTTCATAACCAGCTTCCTTAACAGCAAAAAGCTGCCATCCAGGAGCAAGAGCAGAAATCATAATCTTGCTTCCTTTTTCAATTCCACAAGCCATAAGAGCATACTTAATAGCGATATCAGGACTTCTCAAAGCAAGAGCTCCTGCAACACCGAAAAATTCTTTTACTGTTGTTATTAAACGTGCATTGATTTCACCTGGACCAATTTTTTCATCTACCATGCATGTCAAAACTGCGTCCATTTCACGTCTGCGAATAGTCGAACTAAATGTCTGAATCATTTTTTACCTGTTAAAAAAAATCGATAATTTGTTTGAAAGGAAAATGTTATTGCATATCAATAATATTCTGCAATTCTTTCGCATTGAAGAGTTTGCGAATATCAAGCATGATCAAATAACCGTTGTCTTCCTGTCGGATTACACCCGAAATATATTCAGTTCCGATACCGCTGAGCATCTGTGGCGGCTGTTTTACATCAGCACTGTTAATTGTAACTACGCGTGCAATACGGTCAATGATTACACCGATCTTATTATTGTCTATATTAAGAATAATAAATCCGCCTTCAAAATCGTTGTCATCATCCAAAACGGCTTTCTGAAGTCTGAATCTCTTATGAAGATTAATAATCGGTATGATTTCCCTTCGAAGATTAAAAATTCCCTCCACATAATACGGAGCATTTGGAATAGGACGCACAGACTGGATCTTTACGATTTCTTTTACGTCCATAATATCAACGCCGTAAAGTTCTTCTCCAAGCTGAAAAGTAACAAGCTGAAACTGTGTATCATTAGCTGCCATAAATCCTCCAATGAAAAGCAAATAATAGAATAAATTCAATTAAATACTTTACCTTTCTATTATAATTCGATTTTCATTATATTGCAAGAATTAAGATTTAGAGATATTTAGTCCACCATGAATAAAGATAGCCCGTAAACCTCCTCTGCTCCGTTCTTTTTCAAGATTCTGGAACATTTATCAAGCGTTGCACCCGTCGTAGAAACGTCGTCAAGAAGCAGAAATTTCTTTCCTTTGAGGCTAAAATCGTCTTTCATACGGTAGACTGCCCCCAGACTTCCCTTTCTCTGCTCTTTATTCAGCGTTTTCTGTTCCCTTGATGACATTCTTTCAAGCGGATATTCAATTTCATAGCCGTAATTTCTGTTCAAAATACGGCAAAGTTCATCAACCTGGTCCCAGCCCACCTTTCTGATTTTACCAGGCCTCGGCGGAACCGGAACTATATAGTCAAAAGAGATTATTTTTTCATTTTTAAGGTCACAAATTGCCTTGTTGAGAACAGATGCAAAAACGGGCGAAATTGTCCTCGCCCCCTGAGACTTCCAGGCAAACATCAAGTCTTTTTTCCAGAGTCTGTACATATGAAGCGGAAACATCCCGTCGAGAGTCCTTTGAGTCTCGTTTTCACGGCATTCACGGCAGATCTCAATTTCAGAAACGAGTTCCTTTCCGCACTTTGTACACCGGCATCCTGCATTAAAAGGGACATAATTTACAAGCTTGTTCTGACAGTTTTTACAAAGTGGAACTGATAAAGTCTGACTTCCACACCCGATGCACAAAGTCCCGCCTGTCATAAAAGAGAATAAATCCTGAATGAAACTGATAATTTTTTGCAGTGTTTTCACACTGTTATAATA
>JAGHSB010000064.1 GCA_018066075.1 Candidatus Treponema scatequi | reverse complement strand
CTATCAAGATAATACATACATTCCGTGGCTTCTTCGCCAGAAAGCGGATATTTTCTGGGACCATTTTCCCATAAAAGATTTAATCCAAGCTTCTGCATTACACGGCGGGAAGGAATGTTTCTTTCATCGCAGCGGGCTACGATACGGTTAAGTTTTAATGATTCAAAAGAGAACTGTTTCATTCTGATGGCAGCTTCTGTAGCATATCCTTTACCATGGAATTTCCTGTTTAGAGTCCATCCAAATTCCCCGGACTTCTTATCCGGTTCAAGATAAACACAGATATTGCCTATAAAATTACCTGTTGATTTTTCAATAATTGCAAATTCATAAAATGAGCGGTCATTAGCATCTTTTGCCCATTCCACATCACAACCCTTAAGAAACTCCTCTGTTTTTTCACGAGGAAATGTTTCTCCAGGTTTTACGGAAAGTTCATACATATAACGGATTACTTGAGGATCAGAATTATATTCCCAGACAGATTCAATATCTTTATAAGAAAGAGGTCTTAAAATGAGTCGTTCGGTTTCTAAAATGATTTCAATCATAGTAATTAAAGTTTACACCAAATATAAAATCACGCCTATACAAGCAGCACTTTAATTACAAATTCCACTTAACTAAAAATTACTTCTTGAATAAGGGGAACCAATCCAAACCTGAAGGTCTTCACTGCCCATGTATTCTTTTCGCTGACCTTCAATTAAAAACTGAACGCTTTCTACAGTTGAGAACTCTGTGGCAGTGTAAACAATCTGCATAAGCTGAGCATTATAGCTGTCTGCGCTTATTCCGTTGAACTCAAACTCTTCTGAGAAATTTAATGACGCAATTCCATTTTTAACTGAAGCACCCAAAAGGCGTGTTCCTTCTGGAATTAAAGTCATGCAATTTTTATCTCCGCCGGCCGGGCCTTTTAAGAGAGCTTTGATTGTGTTTGTAAGAGGTGCATCTGATTTATCGATTTCGCGCTGAGTCATCTTGCGGACAACCTTTCCGTCTGAGTCGACATATACAAAGCAGAGATTTACCTTTGTCTTTGCAACAGGCTTTTTCTCTTCTGGTTTTTTGGTTTCTGTTTTTTTATCTTCTTTCTTGTCTTCAACGGCAACAACTGATTTTTCAACTTCGATCTCCTGTGGACCGTCATCTGATTCTACGTTGTTAACTTCTGTCATAGATCCGACTTCTGCAGGACCCGGAGTTACTTCAACTTCGAGAAGTCCGTTTGAACCTTTCTTTTCTGGTTCCTGATAGTTCTCGATAAATTCTGGAGTCTTCTGTCCGACTCTTTCAAAGAAGTTTGTCTGTTTGAGATTTGAAAAGATTGCATCTTTTTTTACAAAGAAAAAGATTACGAGAAGGACTGCCAGAAGTATCCAGCAAGATAAGAGCAATCCTGTTTTCTGATTATTAGATTTTTTTCCACCCATAGCGCTATTATATTTTCATCCTTTTTGAATTTCAAGTTTGTAAAAGTGACAGTAAAAATTCTCTCTCTGTCTTTAAATTGTCGGCAGAAAGAAAGACTCAATTTAAAGAATTTTAGCTCAAAATTAAAATGACAAAAAACACTTATTCTGTCTATCACGTGACAGACAGAATCTAAGAATTTGTCTGTCACACAATGAGCTAAAAATTCCGCTTACTTTTCTTCACGAGGAGCTAGGATCAGTTTTGTCAAACGCTGACACGGACTATGTAAAACATAAGACTGACTGAGAAGAGAAATTGCATCAAGCTCTTCATTAGTCAAAGCGTCTTTAAATTTCCAGTCTTTAAACTCTAATGAAAGACTAAGATCATCATCATACAAATCGATGTCAGCCACACGATTAACATACGGGCAGTTATCCTTTTTAGCCTTCAAAATATCCTTAATCATGGAACTTAAAGCTTTTGATTCTTTTGTTTTGGTCTGTATTCCATCTAAGCTTTTAAGAACTGTTTCAAGTGTTTTTTCTGAGTATGGAATTGCATATTGCGCTTTTTCAAATCCGGTTCCATTCCACTTAAAAAACAAAACATAATAATCATAGTCAGTTTTTTTACCAGTTTGAAAGCCCATATTCTCAGATAAAATTTCAGCCCTGTAATACATAGATCCGTCTTCAACCGGAATGTTTGTAAATCTGGTTGAAACAAGAAAAATATCTTCTCCATGACGATTATCATATCTCTGGATGTCAAATATCGAATTTCCCTTTTTTGAAGTAAACTCCTTAAAAGAATTATAAAAATCATCACTATGAGCAACCATAATTGAACTGTTCATTTCCTGATGTTTTATTTCTGTCCAGGGCTTAAAACTGATTTCTGAAATTGCTGTATCATCATATTTTGTTCCACGGTAAACATCTTCGATAGTTAATTTAATAAATCTTGTATATGTATAATTCGAAAGCACAACTTTCTGAAATCCTGGATTATCTTCAAGAATAATTATTGCAGATCTTCCACCACTAAATTCTGCCTTTAATTTTCGAACACGATTATTTTCAAAATATAACGAATTATCCCCAAATCCATTTTTAATTGCAAATTCTTCAAGCTTAATTTCATCTTTAAATTCAATATTAATTGTTACACCAATTCCAGAACCTTTTTCGCCTTCTACCCAGGATTTTTCTGAATTATCGAATAAATAATCAGCTGAATAAATATTTCCTGATTCATTTAAACAAGATGAAGCCGTAACACTTTTTACGACAATTTCCTGGGCAAAAATAATCCCAGAAAAACCTAATAATAGTCCTAAAATAATCTTTTTCATTTTTAACTCCTAAAA
>JAGHSB010000114.1 GCA_018066075.1 Candidatus Treponema scatequi | reverse complement strand
ATACATAATTTCAAAAAAATTAAAAAATAATTACAAATCGTGCAATTCTATCTGTAGTACGGAAGATACTTTTCTTTCGCAACTATTTTCCATGTATAGTTTGTCGAAACGGAAACTGCACCGAGTCTGATGATGTCATCGTAACAGCTTTTGTCCTGACTTTTATTTTCAATGAGGAATGAAAGAAGTCCGAATAATTTTTCAGCAGTGTTCGGTGAATAAACAAATCCTGTTTTTCCGCTGATGATTTTTTTAAGTCCGCCAGTCGCATGTGCAACTGGAATCGTTCCGTAAATCTGTGCGATGAAATCTTCAAGACCGCAAGGTTCAAACTCACTCGGGAACAATGAAAAGTCACCGCTTGCAGTACAGAGTCTCGCAAGGCTCCTTTCATATCCGCGAAGGTAAACTACTTTTCCTGAAAAATCTTTTGCCTTTCTCTTTGCCATTTCCTGAAGCGCGTTCTCACCCTGCCCGTTGATGATGAAGCGGACATTCGGATAAGTTTCTAAAATCATGTCGATGAGATCAAGAATAATAAGGATTCCTTTCTGGCGAACAAGACGCCCGTGGAATGAAATGTAGATGTTTTTATTTTCTGTATCAGCATCGAGGTAACCGTACTGCTTTATTTTTTCTCCGTGAATGTCGAGAATTTCGTTGCTGTTTTTCTTCTGGGCATAATTTTCAAGAAAATAATTTCTGCATTTGTATTTTCCGTCTAGAAGAAGGTTTGACGGAGAGAACTCAAACGGGAGTCCTGAAATGTTTTTGTTTTCAGGAAGATATCTGTTGATGTCGATTCCATTTGTGATTCCTTCGATGTGGATTTTTTTTGAGCTGAAAAGTTCTGCAAGTCCGTCTGTGTTCGGATTGTTCGGATCGAGAAGTTCGAGTGCGTAATCGTATGAAACTGTTGAAAGCTTTGAGTACGGGCTTGAAAAAACGTAAGGCTCTACTCTCTGTCCGTTTAATCCATATGACAAAACTTCTTCTGAAAGTCCTGTAAAATTTTCTGCTTCTTCAAGGTTTGCAAACTCATGATGATAGCACGGACCTGCATTGTGAATCGAAACTACAAATTTTGTATTTTCAAAAACATCTTTGAATAAAACTTTAGCAATTGCCGGGAGCGCTGCAGTACATGCATCGTGGCAGTGAACTACTTCTGGCAGCCCGCCTGCTTCTTTTGCAAAAGACTCTGCGTATACACAGATTGCCTTCTGAAAAAGAATGTTGAGGTATTTCATGTCATCGTAACCTGTTCCGCAGATTGCGTTCGGGTACTTTTCAAAATCTTTTTCGCAGTATGTGTAGACGTTATGTTTTTCAGAATAGATTTCAGATTTTATGAAAACGATTTTTACGCCGTTACAGATTCCTTTTGAAAACGAAACTTCAAAGGATTTTTTGCCGGTTTCGATTTGAAAAACCTTTTTCGAAAATTCCACATAATCAGAAACTTTTGACAAATCAGTACAGCCATACTGAGGAATAAAAAGAGTGACATCATTCTGTAAGTTGACAAGTTCTTCTGAAAGCGAGCATACAACATTTTTGACACCGCCTGCTTCGGCAATGCCTGCATACTCTCTCGCAATCATCCATATTTTCATTCGGGCTGCTTCCTTAACGAATTGAGTTGATTGTCTTTAAAGTTTCATTCAGGTCTTTTGACTGCTTCAAGAAATCGGAAAGTTCCGGGTGAGATTCGAGGACTTTTCCGAACTGTTCGAGCTTGTTGAGATTTTTTGCATAGTCTGCAATTTCGCGTGCCTGAGAATCTGCCATTGTGCTTAGCTTCTTTTCAACTTCTGAAAGATAGTTCATGTAAATTGACTTTGCTTTCTGATAAAGTTCCATGTCAGGAAATTTTAAACCGGAAATCGAAACTGATGTAAGCTGCAGATCCGAATCTGAATATTTTGAAATTATTTTTTCAGAAATTGCTTTTGTATCAATTTTTCCAGTTGTATATTTTGCTTCTGCTGCGATGAGGTCAATGCATTCTGTATAGATTTCATCTGCCTTGAGCTTGAGCTTGCTCTGTAAGTCTGCATCAGTTGCAATGTCAGAAGATTTGACGAGCTTAACGCATTCGGCAGGCGTATATCTAAATTCCACTTCAAAATCAAATGAATATGAAAAGTCAGGATTTTCTTTGAGCATCTTTGAATAGACGTCACCGGAAGGAAGAAATTCTGTTACGAATTTAGAATATGTATAAGGCTTAAGTGTAAATGTTCGGAGTTCTGTATTCTTTGGGATGAGGAACTGCCAGTTCAACTGAAAGACACCCCTTTCAACCGGAACTTCAGACACACCGTTAGTTTTCGAAATCAAAACGCCAACGGTTCCATGCTTAATCTTTAACGGCGAATATCCGATGTAAAATCCGACTCCACCAACAATCAAAAGAATAAAAAGAAATCCAAAAAAGTTACCGGCTCTTCTCATATTTTTCCCCTTGCCATATGAAAACCAATCTAATAA
>JAGHSB010000175.1 GCA_018066075.1 Candidatus Treponema scatequi | reverse complement strand
TCCATTGATCTATAGGGAAATAGGCACTGCATGCTTCAAGTGATTTTTGATGCATCTTAAAATAATTATCTCTTGTATTTGATTTTAGAATTTCAAGCGTCAAAAGAGAAGTCCAGTGTTTATTTTTTGTATTTACTTTATGTGTGATTATGTTTTCGTCAAAGCCTTTTTTTGCTTCTGCAGGAATTAAATCATCGACATTGATTTTATATATTTTGCCATCGTATTTTATTTCACAAGCCCATTCGCAACCGAGAGCTTTTGAATATCTGTTTCCAGGTTCATACATATAAAAATGTTCGATTTGAACGGTTGTATTTTTTTTGATCGTAATTAATTCATCAGATCTGTCGATAACAGCTTTTGTATCTTTTATAACTTTAAAATCTGCAGCAAATACAGATACGCCGAATAATGTTAAACAAAATAATAAATATAATTTTTTCATATTATTATGTTAGCGTGGAATTATTTGTTTTTCAAGTTAAAATTATTTTTTTATTATCTTCTGACAATATTTTACGCTTTCCATTGCATCTTTTGTGTAATATTCTGCGTGAATCTGCTGGGCGTATTCTGGATTTAGAACAGCGCCACCGACAAACACTTTGCACCACGGAGCTTTTTCGTGGATGAGTTTTATTGTCTCTTCCATTGCGCCGACAGTTGTCGTCATTAATGCAGAAAGTCCTGCGAGAGGCGCGTGTTCTTTGATGACTGCATCAAGAACAGTTTGCGGTTCAACATCTTTTCCAAGATCGATTACATTGAAAGAATAATTTTCGAGTAAAACTTTTACGATGTTTTTGCCGATGTCGTGAATGTCGCCTTTGACTGTTGCGATTACGACTGTTGCAAGTTTCTTTTCTTCTGAGCCGGATTTAGAAAGTTCTTCTTTGATTACTGTGAACGCTTCTTTTGCGGCATCTGCTGCCATTAAAAGCTGTGGAAGATATGCTTTTTTCTGTTCGAAAGATTTTCCGATTGTGTCGAGGGCTGGAATGATTTTTTCGTTAATGATCTGCATTGCAGAAAGTTTTTCTGTTCCGTTTCCTGAGATGTAGTTTTCTGTTGCGGTTTTTGCGTTTTCTTTGAGACCTTTGATGATTGCTTTGATGAGAGGATCAGAGATTTCAGTGGAATTTGTGGCTTGTGAAATTCCATTTGAAGAACCAGCACTATTTGTTACGCCAGCACCACTTGAATTGCCCGCATTATTTGCTGCAGCCTGTGCAATCTGTTCTGAGTATTTTTCTGCAAAGCTGATGTAGCCCATGCACTGAGTGTCGAGGCCTGACAAAGTTTTGAAGCACTGCCAGGCTTTCATCATTTCTGAAGCATTCGGGTTCATGATGGCAGCAGAAAGTCCGTTCTGCATTGCCATCGTAAAGAAAACAGAAGTGATGTGTTCACGGAGCGGAAGTCCGAATGAGACGTTTGAAACTCCGAGTGATGTGAGTCCGTGTTTTACATCGTGAACATATTTTACGGTATTGAGTGTTGCAACTGCTGCCTGATCGTCTGCACTGACTGTCATTGCAAGAGGATCTACGATGATGTCGTCCTGTGAAATTCCAAACTCAGTTGCACGTTTATAAATTTTTTCCACTATTGCGATGCGGCCTTCTGCTGTCGCTGGGATTCCTGATTCGTCGAGTGTGAGTGCTACGACCATTCCGCCGTATTTTTTTACGAGCGGAAAAATCTGATTCATTACTTCATCTTTTCCGTTTACGGAATTGATTAAAGGTTTTCCGTTGTAAATGCGGAGAGCTTTTTCCATTGTGACCGGATCTGATGTATCAATCTGAAGCGGTAAATCAGTTACAGCCTGAATTTCTTTTATCGCTGTCTGCATCATTTTGCATTCATCGATTTCTGGTAAGCCGACATTTACGTCTAAGACTTCGGCACCTTTTTCTTCCTGAGTGACTGCTTCGTTTAAAATGTATGCGATGTCATTTCTGCGGAGAGCTTCTTTGAGTTTCTTTTTTCCTGTCGGGTTGATTCTCTCGCCAATTAAAACAGGTGCGTTACCAAACTGAACGAGTCGTGTTGCAGAAGTGATGACAGATTTTTTATTTGTGGAATTTGCATCACCGCAATCTTTAGTACAGATTTTATTATCTGTAGAATTTGAAATTAATTCTGTTTTAATGTCTGCAGCTTTTTTAACGAGCTTTGAAATGTAAATTGGATTTGTTCCGCAGCAGCCACCGACAATTTTTGCGCCGTTTTTGCAGAAGCCCGAAACGATTTCTGCAAACTCATCGTCTGTTACATCGTAAACTGTTTTTCCGTTTTCAGATTTTGGAAGTCCTGCATTTGGATTAATGATTACAGGAATTGTTGCAGCTTTCAAAAGTCTTTCTGTAACAGGAATCATCTGTTTTGGTCCGAGTGAACAGTTTGTTCCGAGGGCATCAACTCCGAGACTTTCCAAAACTGAGACTGCAATTTCTGGAGATGAACCTGTGAGTGATTTCTGGCTTTCGTCATAAACTGTAGTTACAAAAAGCGGAGTGTTGAGATTTAACTCTTCGCGAGCTTCTTTTGCAGCGATTACTGCAGCTTTTGCTTCGTAAATGTCATTGATTGTTTCAATTAAAATCAAGTCAGGATTTTTTTTGAGACCGATTAAAAATGAAGTTTTAAAAAGTGTAACAGCGTCTTCAAAATCGAGATCGCCAAGTGGCTTTAAAAGTTTTCCGCATGATCCGATATCGAGTGCAATGAAGCGGGGCGTAGAAATTCCACTTTCTTTATCTTTTTCTAAAATTAAATCGCGGGCTTTTTGAGCATTGTCGAGTGCTGCGTTGATGACTTTTTCGAGAGCGTAAGTTTTGTCGCCTGTAAACTTTGTCGAGAATGCGCCGAATGTGTTTGACTTGATGATATTTGCGCCAAATAAATAGTAAGAATAGTGAAGCTGAACGATTTCTTCCGGTTTTTCGATATTCCAGTTTTCAGGAAGCTCGCCCGGTTTCAAACCGCGTGACTGCAAAACCGACCCTGTTCCACCATCAAAAAATAAAATCTGTTTACCCAAAAAGTCGCGAACTAAAGCCATCTGTAACTCCGCATAATATTTTTTTAATATTATACAGAAATCAAATTGTGCGCAATGTAAGAGTTTTCTTAAATTGCCCGAAAAGTATGTTTTTTTTGGTGGAATTTAGTAAAATGCGCATATGATTAAAGATGTTAAATTCGTACGAAATATGAAAATATTGTATTGCGTGATATTTGTGATTGCTGGAGTTGTTTTTGCGGGGTGCAAGTCGCCGATGGGTGGTAATTCTCAACCTGAATCTGAAGCTGAAACTTTCAGTTTTAGTGATGCTAATGAAATAATTTATAATCCTGACATGGGGTTTTATCGTGCAGATAAAATTAAAGTTACAGGCTCAGGAATTACAAATTTAACTACAGTAAAGGACAATGTCGGTGCAGACCCGACAAAATATAATGGAACTTATTGCGGATGGGCGTTCAGTAATCTTGTTCATTTGAGATTTGATATAAGTGCTTTTTCTTGTGCAAATACTGGTGGTGCTGACGGAGAATTGACTGAGACTGCAATTTCTGATATTTGCGAAGTTCTTGATTGTGTACGCCAGAAAGAAAAGACTGCAATCGTAAGATTTGCATATGATCCTGATTATTCAGGTGCTACACATCAAGTAGATGGAGATGCTGTATTTAATGATATTGAGCCGAGTGATATAGATGTAATTTTGGGACATGTTGATCAGATTTGTAATATTTTGAAAAATTATGAAGATATTCTTACGGCAGTTGAATGTGGAATGGTTGGTCCCTGGGGTGAAATGCATTCGACAACGATGGCAAGCAATCTTGATAATATTACGGCAATCATGGGAAGATTTTTGACAGGGCTTAGTAATGTAAAAACTCCGCTTCTTGTCAGGCAGCCATTGTTCATTTATGAATATTTAAATCTCAGTCATTCAGGTTCTGTTCCGTCGTATACAGTTTTAAAAAATTCTGATGCATACAAACTTGGAATGTATAATGACGGATATCTTGGTTCATCAACTGACCTTGATACATACAAAATAAATCGCAGTTCTGAAATTGAATTTATGAAACAGTTTACAAATCATACGCCATACGGTGGTGAGGTCTGTGCATATAATGCAACTGACAGCAATTTAATAGGTGATAAGTCTCGTGCATTGTGGGATGATGACAGTTCAATTGAGGAAATGTATGATATTCATTTGTCATATCTCAATATGGCATGGAACAATAATGTTCTTTCAGAAATCCAGAGTAAGTCAGAATATAATTATCATGGTGAAAATCGTTTTGAATATATTTTAAAACATATGGGCTATCGTTTTGTTCTGACTAAATCAAAGTTTACAAAAAGTTCTGATGGAAAATATTTAAGAACTGAGTTTATGATTAAAAACAATGGTTTTGCAAATCTTCCGATGAATCGCAGTAAAAGAATAAAAGTTATTCTTTGTAAATCAGGAACAAATGTTCCTTGCGCGACATATACTTTGTCAGAAACTTTTGATTCAACTGATGAAAGAGAAATTACAATTACTGTCGGTAATTCAGAGATAAATATTGAAAATCTTGAAAGCGCAGAAAGATATGATGTATATCTCAAACTTTGCAATGATAAAGGAAAGTATGCAATCCGTTTTGCAAATCCTTCGTCAAATTGGAATTCAGCATTAAAAGCAAATTACGCCGGAACGTTTATAAAATAGATTTCTTAACACCGATGAAGGCAGTAACTGATTTTTCCGGCATCATTAAAAGGGAATCTGTGAGTGTGAGGCCGAGTTTTTTTTCGCAGCTTAAGATTTCAAAAAACATTTTCTGAACTTCAAGCGGAACGTCTCCGTAACCAGGGCTGTAGCGTGGAACAAACACGTTGCAGTCTTTTTTTTCGTCTTCAAGAAGCTGTTCTTCGAGTGTGTCGCAGTAGCTTTCGATGAACATTGCGCCGGCGGCCTGGAGCATTACAGAGAGTGCCGGATTTATTCGGGATGCTTTCTGGATTTCTTTGTCGACTGCGCTGCCGAGTGTTGCAGCAAAAAGATAAGTGGAATGGCAGTCGTGCAGGTTTTTCGAGAGGTCGTGGCTTGCAAGTTTGTAAGTTGAGAATGAGATGACAGGGAGGTCTTTTGAAGAGTCGCCGGGTTTTGAAGTGATTCCACTTTGCGAAGTTCTATCTTTTGTGTCATCGATTTGTATTTCAAATCTCACATAGCTTGCGCGCGGATTCATTACTGATTTGATTTTCTCTACTGCAGCCTCTGCAAGTTTTTTTGTCTCTTCATCAAGATTTTCAATTTTACTCACCGGGATTCCTGCGTAACGAAAAACTTCTTTCATTACGACTGGAATCTGGTCAGAGGACATTCTGTTCTGAAAAACAAAATTATTGTTCATATAAAATTATTATCTCTCGAAAGACCGCGGACTGTGAAGTGAATTAAAATCTTTTGTAGTGTCCGCGGGTTTTTGATTTATTTTACGATTGCGCTGAGATTTTCTAGAATCTTTTTTGCAACTTCGGGTTTATTCATTGAGTAAACGTGAACGTGGGTGATTCCGTTTGCGAAGAGGTCGATGATCTGGTCTGTTGCATATGCGATTCCGGCCTGAGTCATTGCTTCTTTGTCGTTTCCGAAGCGGTCAACGATTGATAAAAAGCGTGCCGGCATTATTGTGCCTGAAAGTTTGATTGCGCGTTCAACCTGCTTTCCGTTTGTGATTGGCATGATGCCTGGGATGATAGGACAGAAAATTCCCTTTTCGCGTGCTTTGTACAAAAACTTGTAATGGATGTTGTTGTCAAAGAACATCTGCGTAGTTAAGAATTCGCAGCCAGAGTCGATTTTCTTTTTGAGGTTATCAATGTCTTCGTTTGAGTTTGCGCTGTCCGGGTGGCCTTCCGGGTAGCAGGCGCCGCCGACACAGAATCCGCCGAAGTCTTTGATTTCTTTTGCGAGGTCTGAAGCGTGATGGTAGTCGAGGTGGCTTGCATCAAATCCTTCAGGAATGTCGCCGCGGAGTGCGAGGATGTTTTCTATTTTTGCTTCACGAAGTTTTTCAAGCTGTGAGTGAACGAGTTCTTCTGTTGAGGAGATGCATGAAAGGTGTGCAAGCGAAACGACGCCTTTCTTTTCCTGTAAGTTTTTTGAAATGTTTACAGTGTGTGCGCTAGTTCCACCGCCGGCACCATAAGTTACTGACATGTAAGATGGTTTTAAGTCTGCGATTTCTTCGCATGCTTTTTCTACTGAGTCAAAAAGTGCATCTGTTTTCGGCGGGAAAACTTCGAATGAGATTGTTGGATTGGGATTTTTTAAGATGTCAATGATTTTCATTATATAAAAACTATACTTTAATAAACCGTTTGTTGCAAGAAAAGTTTTGATATAATATAGTTAAATTATGATCAGAAATGTACGAAAAGTCTTTTTAGTTTTGTTATGTGGAATTTTCCAGACCGCGATTTTGTCAGCCGGCCCGTTTTCATCTCTTTCAAAACACGAAATCTCACGAATCGTTTCTCTCGGACCTTCGGCTACAGAAATCATTTTTGCACTCGGTGCCGGGGACAGTCTCGTTGCAAGAACAGACTTCTGTGACTTTCCGCCAGAAGTGAAAAACGTAAAATCTATCGGCGGTTTTGATGCCAAGACTTTCAGCCTTGAATCAATCGTTGCCCTCGAACCAGAGTTTGTCTATCTCTTTGCCGGAATGCACAGCCATCTCATTAAACCGCTTCGCGACCTCGGAATCAAGGTGTACGTTTCTGACTGCACTTCGATTGATGATGTCAAAAAAGAAATCAGAGAAGTCGGTGCAATTTTAGGAAAGCCTGAAAAAGCGGAAGAATTAATTTCTGACATCGATGAAAAACTTCTGAAGGCAGAAAAAATCATAAAAGATAAAAAAGGAAAAATTCACTGGGAAAAAATGAACTCTGCTCCGACAAAATTGATTCCGTATCCGAACGTTTATTATGAAATCAATTCAACACCATATATGTCAGTTGCAAAAGGTTCTTTCATAAACGATATTCTTTCTAAAGCAGGATGTAAAAATATTTTTGCTGATGAAAAATCTGCATATCCTGTCGTAAGTGAAGAAGCAATCATCTATAAAAATCCTGACATTATTATTTTCCCTTCTTACTATGAAGCAGAGAAAGATATTTCAGATTTTATAAAACATCGCCCGCAATGGAAGGTTGTTAATGCAGTAATTGAAAAAAGAATTGTTGTTATCGATTCAGAAATACTTGACCGTCCTGGGCCTCGTGTAGGGGACGCAGTATTGCAGCTTGCAGAAAAAGTGTGGAGCTATAAAACAGTTAGTTATACAGAGAATAAATAGTAAAAAATAAAAAGTGAAATTGGAAAAACAGATAAAAATGCAAACACAAATATATTCACAACAATCAACAAAAAATCTCTTTCAAAATATTTTCCCGCTAATAATTCTCGCAGTCATCTTTTTAATTTCAATCTGTATCGGAACTAAATTTATAAATCCGATTTCTGTTTTGAAAAATGTTTTTGCAAATTCTTCTCAGGCAGAGAGCGGACTTTCAAAAGTTGATCTTCTTGTTTTGACCAAAATCCGTGTTCCGCGTGCGCTGCTTTCTGTTTTGTGCGGTGCGCTTCTTGGTGCAACTGGTGCGATGTTTCAGGGGTTTTTCAGAAATCCGCTTGCTGACAGCGGCATCATGGGAATCTCATCTGGAGCAACGCTTGGTGCAGTTTGTTCAGGTTTCTTTTCGTTTGGAGCACTTCAATTAATCGCACCTGTCACTTTGTTTGCATTTGCCGGAGCTTTAGTTTCTGCATTCTGTCTTTTTGCGCTTTCAAAAATATTCAAAAGTCAGTCGACTGTAACTCTTTTACTTTCAGGAACTGCAGTCGGAACTTTCTTTTCTGCAATTGCTTCTTCAATTTTACTTACCCGAGAAAAAGAACTTCATTCACTTTATGTATGGACAATGGGAAGTTTTAACGGCAAAGGCTGGAATGAGTTTCTCGTTTTTATAATTCCGTCTGTGATTTCACTTGTGCTTGTAATGTTCTCTTCAAAGCATCTTGATGTTTTGACAGGAGGAGAAACTTCTGCAAAGACTCTCGGATTAAATTATGACAAAGTTCAGAATTACATTTTGATTGTCGGATCTCTTGCAACTTCTTGTGCAGTTTGCGCCGGCGGAATCATTTCGTTTGTCGGATTGATTGCTCCGCACATCGTAAGAAAAATTTACGGCCCGCTTCACAAGACTTTGATTTTTGAAAGCATGATTTTCGGAAGCATTCTTTTGCTTCTCGCAGATACTCTCGCGCGAACTGTGATTGCTCCGAGTGAACTTCCGGTTGGTGTGATTACTTCTTTAATTGGCGTTCCGTTTTTTATCGTGATTTTGGCACGCGATTTTGGTGGTGAAAGATGATTAAAGTGGAATTTGTTAATGCGGTTTTCGGTGGTGTAAAATGATTGAAGTAAAAAATCTGAACGCTGCTTATTGCAAGAATATAGTTTTTGAAAACGCGGACTTTAGAATTGATGACAATCGTAACAACTTCATCGCTCTCGTCGGACCAAACGGCGCCGGAAAATCAACCTTACTTTCTCTCATCGACGGAATAATTCCGAGCGGGCTTTCTGTTTCGGGAAATATTTTTATCGACGAGAAATCGGTTTTAGAAATTCCATCTGACAAAAATAAATCTCACGCACAAATAAAATCACGTACGCAAATTTCCCGTGAAAAAATCGCGCGAACAGTTTCATATCTCATCCAGAACGAAAATCCAGCCTGGAATCTCAGCGTAACAGACTTTGTCAAAACTGGACTCTACACATTTAATGAACTTTCAGAAAATCAGAAAACCGAAAAAGTAAAATCAGTTTTGAAACTTTTGAACATCGAACAGCTTTCTGATAAAAAAATCTTCAATATTTCAGGCGGCGAACTTCAGAAAGTGCGACTTGCAAGAACTCTCGCAGCAGAAAACAAATATCTTCTTCTCGATGAACCGTCAGAAAACCTCGACATCGCGTTCCAGTCAGAGTTTTTTGGAATGCTCAAAAAAATTGGCGCGGGCACTGCAAGTGACACGGGCAAAGAAACGGGCGCGGGCATTTCGAGTGATGGCAGCGGGGCAAATTCCACACGAAACATAATATTCTCAATACACGACATAAATCTCGCGGCAAACTTTGCAGACAGCTTTCTCCTCATCGCAGACAAAAAAATACAAAGCCTCACGCGTGACGAACTTTTCACGGAAAAAGTCATCGAATCGGCATGGCACAAAAAATGCCGCATCTTTGAACACCCGGTCACAAAAAAGCCTCAGGTCTTGTTTTTAGACTAAAATTCCAATATAATTTAACTGTCTATTTTACAAAATCTCAAAGTTTGTCATTTTGACATTTTCAAAATGACGAGTGTTTAAGGAATATTATTATGGAAAAAACACTTCCAAGAGTTATTCGGGAAGCGAGTCAGAAATATCCTGACGTTGCAGCGCAGTATTTTCGTCCCGGACGCGGTAAGCCATTTGAATCAGTTTCATTTAAAGAGATGTTTGAAACTTCTCAGAATTTCGCAGCTGGACTTCTTGAGCTTGGAGTTGTTCGCGGTGAACTGATTGGAATGATTTCAGACAACCGTAAAGAATGGCAGCAGGCTGATATCGGACTTTTAACAATTGGTGCGAGCGACGTTCCTCGTGGATGCGACGCAAGTGCAAATGATCTCAAATATATTTTGTCTTATACAGAAGTAAAAATCTGTATCGTAGAAAATTCTTCACAGATTAAAAAAATTGTCGGTGTAAAATCTGACATTCCTGCTTTGAAAACTTTCATCATCTTTGATGAACCAAATGAAGAAGCTCTCGGTCTTGCAAAAGATGCAGGCGTTGAAGTTTTGAAATTTGCAGATGTTGTTTTAAGTGGAACTAAATGGCGCGAGAGTCATGCTGGTGTTGTTGAAGCTGAAATTGAAAAGGGCGCGTGGGATGATACTGCAGGAATTATTTTTACTTCAGGCACAACTGGAACTCCAAAAGGCGTAGTTCTTTCGCACGGAAATTTTATTACGCAGCTTGATGAACTCTGGGAAAGAATTCCGTTCTGGCCAAATGATAAAGCAATTGTTGTTTTACCTATATGGCATGTATTTGAACGATTGTGTGAATATGTAATTTTGTCTCAGGGTGCAGCGCTCTGCTATTCAAAACCAATTGGAAGCATTCTTCTTCCAGATTTTGAAGCACTTAATCCTCATGTTCTTCCTGCTGTTCCTCGTGTACTCGAAGGTGTATACGAAGGCGTAAACAAAAAGATGCGCCGTACTGGTGGAATCGTAGAACTGATGTACAACTTTTTTGTCAGAATTGCAATCTGGCACAGCAGAATTACTCGTAAACTTTTGAGAAAAAATTTCAGAACAAAATATGATTTTATTGTTTTGAGCTGGATAGTTTTAATAATTCCATTTATTCTTTTAACTCCGTTGAAACTTTTGGGAGACGCAATCGTTTTCAAAAAAGTTCGTGCAATGCTTGGAAATAATTTCAGAGTTGGTGTTGCAGGCGGCGGCGCATTTGCAAAAGCAATCGATGAATGGTTCTGGGCAGTCGGAATTAATGTTGTTGAAGGTTATGGAATGACAGAAACTGCTCCTGTAGTTGCAGTTCGTCCGACATTCAATCCTGTTTTCAGTTGTATCGGAACTCCAATCCGCGGAGTTGAGACGCGCATCGTTGACATGGAAGGAAATATTTTGCCTCGCGGTAAAAAAGGTGTTCTTCAGGTTAAGGGTGGAACTGTAATGAAAGGTTATTACAAGCGCCAGGATTTGACAGACAAAGTTTTGTCATCTGACGGCTGGCTTGATACAGGTGACCTTGCAATCGAAGGCGTTCATGGTGAACTTAAAATTCTTGGCCGCGTAAAAGATACAATCGTTTTGTCTGGCGGTGAAAATGTTGAACCACTTCCAATTGAAGCAAAGATTCAGGAATCGAGATTCATTACGGCTGCGGTTGTTGTTGGTCAGGATCAGAGAAATCTTGGTGCATTGATTTTACCTAATGAAGAAGAACTTAAAATCTGGGCAAAAGAAAATAAAATTGATTTCAAAGATTTTGAAGACCTTGTTAAAAAGGATGAAGTTTACAAGATGATCGATGATGAAATTCAGAATCTTGTTAATGCAAAAAACGGCTTCAGAATGTTTGAAAAGATCGTTAAGTTTGCATTCCTTACTAAACCATTTGAAGTTGGCCGCGAGCTTTCGGCAAAACAGGAAATAATGAGATACAAATTATCTGAACTTTATGCGAAAGAGATTACAGGTATTTTTAAGGTGTAAATAATCATTTCATTATTTCTGAAAGCACTTTCAGTAAGTTTAGAAGATAAGGGCGTCCAGCTGTAAGAGTTGTGCAGCCGACTGTTGCTTTTTAAAAATTTCCGTCTATGATGAGATTGAGAATATAGCCGTAGATACAGAAAGGATATTTTGCAAGGTCTTCAGTTGATAAAGCATAATAAGCATCTCTGTCTTTTCGAATGTCAATAAGAAAATAATCAGTCCCAAACGTAAAGATTTTTTCTTGAAACTCTTTTTTGGTCATAGAGAAAGTATAATACAAAATTGAATAAAACTACATTTATATGTAGTTTTATCATTTAAGAAGAATGTTACTCAGCGTTTCTGCAGATACGGAAACCTATTTCGTAATCACAACTATCAGCACTACCATCAGTAATGCCGTATGCACGGGCTGCTGAGTAAGTATCGCTTACAGTGTTTAAAAAACTTCCGCCACGGACAACCTTACCTGTACCGCTTTGTGGTGTTGAAGGACCTGTTGGGTTATCTACACTTTGAAAACCAGGAAAATTATTGTCATTGCATTTGACATCTGTATTATACCAATCGTAGCAGTATTCCTTTACATTGCCTGCCATATCGTATAAACCGGCAGCATTTGGATTTTTCTTTCCAACTTGATGAGTTCCATATCCAGGTTCTTCTGGTTTCACAGGAACATCATTTGTCGCCCCAGACAGGTTATGTTTATACCAAGCTATATCATCTAAATCAGAATTATATATTTCATATTGCTTTCCGCCATTTTCATAAAAGTAAGAAGCAGAAACTTTCTTTTTTCCAGGCCATTCATTTTCGAATGTGTTATTTATTTGACCGGCTTCACCACCACGAGCAGCATATTCCCATTCTGCTTCTGTAGGTAAACGATATCCATTAGCATCTTTAACAAATTCTACGGCTGCTGAATAAATATGCCCACCGCTTGCTAATTTAATATTAATTGTATATGCTTCGGTTTTTCCTGTTTGTTTACTCAGCATATTACAAAAATAAACTGCATCATACCATGTTATATTCTCGACAGGACGATATTTTTGGATTTCTCCAGTAAGCATATTTTTATATTTGTCAGATGTAGAAGTACATTTACTTGGTGTTGTGTAAAGCTCTACTTCTTCGGTTTTTCCTTCTGGAAGACATTTGTTATGACCTGTCATTACTGCTTCATAAAGTTCCTGAGTTACTTCGTATTTTCCCATATAGAAAGGAGAAAGTAATACAGTTAGACGACCTTCAGGGAAAGATCCGGAGATTTCATCAGAAATCTTATACTTGCTATCACCTTTAATTTTTCTGTCTTCAGACATTATTTTTGCTTCACCGGTTAATTTATATGTTTTTCCGTTAATTTTAATGTCAGTTTCATCTGCAGGTATAGTATCTGATAAAGCAGAGCCTGATGATGGTGATGAAGATGCCATGATTGTCATAATTAGTGACATAATAAAT
>JAGHSB010000218.1 GCA_018066075.1 Candidatus Treponema scatequi | reverse complement strand
AGAAAACTCTGAACTACGATCTTCCAGCAAAATTTGACCGCATCACTTGGGAAGATGCATTTGACCTTTACGGTTCAGACAAACCGGATCTTCGCTTTGATATGAAAATGCAGGATGCCGCTTTCATGGCAGACATTTCTGACTTTGGTGCATTCAAGGCAGGCGCTGCAAAAGCAGACAAAGCTCTTCCACGCCACGAACGTTCAGGACTTAAAGCTCTGGTTGTTAAAAACGTTGCAGACAAATACAGCCGCAAAATGGTTGAAGCTCTGGAAGCCGTTGCAAAAACATACAAGGCAAAAGGTCTTGCATGGATGAAAGTAAATGCCGAAGGCGTTTTCGAAGGCGGAATCTCAAAGTTCTATGCCGGAAAAGAAGCTGAAGTTTGTGCAAAACTTGGTGCTGAAAAGAATGACCTTCTGCTTTTCGTAAGCGACGAAAAATGGCAGCTTGCCTGTACAGCTCTTGGTGCTGTTCGTAAACAGCTTGGTAAAGACCTGAACCTGTACAATCCGGAAGATGAATTCCATTTTGCATGGATCATCGACTTCCCATACTTTGCATGGAACGAAGAAGAAAACCACTGGGAAACAGAACACCACATGTTCACACTTCCACAGAAAAAATACTGGGATACACTTGAATCAAATCCTGGCGAAGTAAAGGGTGACCTTTACGACCTGGTTCTGAACGGATACGAACTGGCTTCTGGTTCTATGCGTATCAACGATCCTGCTCTCCAGCAGAAGATTTTCAAAATCGTTGGTTACTCAAACGAACGCGCAGAAAAAGCATTCGGCTTCCTGGTACAGGCATTCAAATTCGGTGCTCCACCACACGGAGGAATCGCACCAGGACTTGACCGCCTGATCATGCTCATGCGCCACGAAGAAAGCATCCACGAAGTTATTGCATTCCCTAAGAATAACTTAGCAGCAAGCCCAATGGATGAATGTCCGGCTCCAGTTGATGAACAGCAGCTTAAAGATCTTCACATCACCTGTTACGATACAGAAGAATAATTGGGGAAGCTGCGTGGCAGCATGTCCAATGGATTGAGGGTTGATAATTAATTAGCAACCCTCAAAACGACCGAGTCAAGGGCTTGAGAGAGCGATAGCGAACGTCCCTTGACCGGGCGTATGAATGTCCGGCTCCAGTAGATGGCGGGTGTAGGCTTGTCCTGACACCCGACAAACGACCGAGTCAAGGCTTTAAGCGAGCATAGCGAGCGTGCCTTGACCGGGCGTATTATGTCCGTTAGCTGAAATCTTGTTAATCAAATCTCTTATGGAAAGTCTGTGCCTTGAAAGTGGCAGAACCATCCCACTTGGAATACTCAGTATCTTCAAGATAAGTCATACCGAGTTTTTCCATAACTCTTCGGCTTCCAATATTATCTACTGCAAAAGTTCCGATTAATTCCTTTACATCTCTTGTGCTGCGGGCATATTCCAGAATCTTTTTCATTGCCTCAGTTGTGATTCCTTTTCCCCACATATCTGTACGGATGCTGTAACCAATGCTCCAGGCTTCAGTTTCAGGATGATGAGAATGATAGATTCCACCGCTTCCGATCAGTTCACCTGTTTCTTTCCAGACAAACCCGTAATCCAGATCATCAGCATTTGTATACATGGAGTTTACCCACTCTACACCGTCTGCCGTACTTTTATATTTTGAATAAAGCATATACTTTGCGTTTTTTTCGTCTCCTGCCCATTTATAAATTGCTTCCAGATCCGTAAATTTTATAGGTCGCAGAATCAGGTGTTCAGTTTCCAGAACAGGAGTTTTTTCAATATAAGGATGATCTGTAAGCGCGTAGTGAATCCAATCGGTAAG
>JAGHSB010000144.1 GCA_018066075.1 Candidatus Treponema scatequi | reverse complement strand
TCTTCAAACTTATTATAAAACTATAGAAAATAATTCCGACACAGAAGAAGAATAAAACCTAACAAGTAGCTCAAAGCCGACAACGCGGTCAAGCCGCGTTGCGGTTTAGCTACACAGTTAGGACGCACAACCCACTGGGTTGGAAAAGAAAAAAATATTGGACATTTGACTATCTATCATTAAAAGATAGGATGTGTGGTATAAAATAAAATGATGGAATTTGAAGTTGTTGAAAATACAGAGAAAGCTTTTTATACCGTAAATCATGTAGAGATTGATGGAATCAAAATCGCGGAAGTTTATTGGCATGAAGGTGACTTTATAGAATTAGATTATGTCCTTATGTTTTTTGGATATAACAAGGAGAGTCTGAATCGAATATCTGAATTGATTAAGGAATATCATGTAAAAAAGGCTAACTGCACAATTGGTTGTAATGACCTGGCTGGCGAAGTAATTGATTTTACGGATAATGATGAATACGAAGCTTTTTCCAGCTTAATGAAGCAATTTGATTTACATTTGAATTCTGCAACTTCAGAAGATTTTGAGAATCTTGTTGATTTCTGTACTTCAACAGAAACAGGATGTACTCATATTTCAATGGGTGATATTAAATCAGCTTCAGGAACAGAAATTCATATTGTTACAAAAGAAAGCAATTCAATAAATGAACTTAAAAAATTAGTTTCTGGAACATGCAGAAAATTATTCAGTCATAGAGAACAAAAGATTCCAAAGGTGATGATTGCTTTTCTTACAAACGGATATGAATTGAGGCTTGATGAAGTTAAGGAATTGATGGATTCTTTGGACGGTTTTATTACAGGTGACAGTTGTATGTGGGTGGTAAATAATAAAGTTCCTGGGCTAGATAGTAAAACTATAAGAGTTTCTTTGATTTTTTGTGAAGGATAAGCTATATGGAAAATGTTACAAATGAACAAATTACAGAGCTTCTTGAAAAAGTGAGAGTCTTAAAAGAAAAGAGCGATGTAAATCCGGATGTAATCTTAGAAAAATATAACTTTTTCAGTTTTCTGGGGTTGAGTCATGATGAATGTGTGTTTTCAATGATGATTGCAAATCTATTAAAGGTAAACGCAGCACACGGTTTTGGCACTGTTTTTCTTGAATCGTTTATAAAAAAATTGTCTATTGAGACCATACCTGCAAACTTAAATTTTAGTAAGTCCAAGGTGACAGTTGAAAAGGATATAGGTCCAAGAAAGGATTCAGAAAAGGAAGGCGGCAGAATAGATATTTTTATTGAGATTCCAGATGAAAATGAACAATACTGGGCTTTCATTATTGAAAATAAAATATATGCAGAAGATCAAAATTTGCAACTTATAAGGTATAAGAATTATGCAAATAAGGTCTACCCAAATAGAAACTTCATTGTTTATTTGACCTTAAATGGTAAAGATCCTTCAGAAGAATCTAGCGATATTAAATATAAAGAATTGGAAAAGCATCCAGAAAAGCAATATTGGATTCAGATTTCGTATAAAGATTTTATAAAGGAATGGCTTGAGAATTGTATAGAACTGATTGGTAATCAGAATTCCAGAGTGTTGGAAAATGTAAAGCAATTTTTAGGGCAAATAAAAAAACTTACAGGACAGGACATTGGAAAGATGGAAGAAAAGGAAATTATTGATTTATTGGCGAAAGATGATAATTTTGCAGTTGCAAGGATTATTCATCAGAAATACGAGAAAGCAAAACAAAAACTTGCAACAGATTTGATCAATTCAATAAAAGACAAGATTGCAAAAAAATATCCTTATTTAGTTTTAACGGCAGAAACAAAGATTTCTGATAAAAACTGTCATATTGATTACTCTTATGAAAAATGGACAGATGTTAGAGTTAGTTTCCAGTTCGAAAAAAATGATTTTGGTTTATTCAAATGCTTGATACTTGGTGATTCTAAAGATTCAGAAATAAAAGATAAACAGATAAAGTATTTTTTAGAACAGCTTCCAGGCAAAGATGAACATACACAATTCTCTGTATATCGGTATTTATGTGGAGGGTTTGTTGATAACAAACCAAAATGGCATGTTGAAAAGAATCTGATATTTCAGCAGATTGATAAAGTGATAAGTGCAATTAGTAAGTATTATGGAATTCAATAATATAAAATAGTGACCAATATGGACT
>JAGHSB010000189.1 GCA_018066075.1 Candidatus Treponema scatequi | reverse complement strand
GATAGAAACTCCATAAATATTTATAAAATGGAGTTTCTACGACTGTTTCAGTTTTCTTTTTAGCCATTACAATTTCTCTCCATCAGCAGAATAAGTACCTTCCCAACTTTCACTTATCAAATCTGTAATCTTAATATGAATTGTTCCAGCATCCTGTGGAATCTTATATTCACCTTTTACAAGCTGATTTTTTTCTGGAACATCTGTTTCTTCAGGGCTAAATGTAACACCATCATAATGCCAGTCAATCATTATTGAATCTGCAAGTTCTTTCCAATCCGATATATCTTTTTTCTCTATACTCAACTTCTGTAATAAGTTCATTGGATAAAACTGAGAAACTTTAAGTAAGTTTTTCTTTATGATAATTTTAGCATCTGCATCACGCTTAAAACGCAGGTCTTTTTTATCTCGTAAAATATCAACAATCTGAAGGTCTACCTTAAATCCAAGACTTTCCATTTTCTGCTCAAACATCGCTTTTAAATTAGGGTCATGTCCCATACAAACAAAAGTTATTTTTTCTACAGGGGAATTTGGATCTTCAAGCTGTTTTTTCTGCCACGAAGAAATATCAATATTAGCAATAATTTTCTCAAATTCACTTGCAGTAGCAATGCGATTGATTCCAAGAATCGAAACCATTCGGCCATCAAGTTCTGCATCCCAAAGATTGTTTTCTGGTAAAGCCTGCATACCCAAGGCATCTATAATCAAACGTTTAGCTTCCAGTTCGTTTCTAAAGAAATCATAATCGTTTACATTGTAAACCTCAAAACCAGTGAATAACGTTGAAGCTGAGCCTGGCGAAGCCTCATTTCCAAACAATGAAGTTTCTGATTTCTGTGATTCCAATTCTTTTGCACGGTTTATAAGACGCTTTGTTGTCGTCTGAATTGCACCAAGATTTATGTCCGCACCAAGGAAACGACGGCCAAGTTTCATCGCAACAGCCTGTGTTGTTCCGGACCCCATGAAACAGTCGAAGACTATGTCGCCGGGGTTAGAGGAAGCTTTTATGATTCGCTCTAATAAGCTTTCATTTTTTTGAGTAGGATAACCAACTTTTTCAGAAGAGAATGACATAATTTGAATTGAATTCATAGAATCTAATTCGCTACAATTCCATGTATCTTCAATCGGATAACCTGCTCCTTCTGGTTTTGCACCATCTCTTCTAGTATATCCTTCAGGATAAGGAATATACTCTTTATTAAACGTTGGATTATGACCTTTTACATAATAAAGAATATTATCATGGTTTCTTATCCATTGTTTAGCAGCTGATTTATAACCAGATATCCATCCAATGCGCCAAATAATATCTCTTTTAAAATATCCGCTAAAAACTTCATCCATAATGATTTTAAGATAATGAACTCTTTTTTCATCCATATGAACATAAATTGAACCATTTTCTGAAAGCAATTCCTTGCACAAAACCAAGCGTTCATACATAAACTGAAGATATTCATCATTTGTCCAGATATCACCATATTGTTTTTCTTCAAAATTGCTTGAATCACTTTCTGTCTTTTTTCCACGTAAAGAAATAGTCTTTTTATAATCAGCCTTACTGTCAAAGGGCGGGTCAATATAAATCAAATTCACCTTACCCCTATACTCTTTAAGCAAATGACTCATTACCTGAAGATTATCTCCCCAGTATAATTTATTCATCCAACCGTCATCGCTAGGGCTTCCATAACTTTCTTTTAACTGCGCAGGATAATAAGAAGTTCCCGTAAAAGGTCGTTTTGCAGCCCAGCGTAATTCCGGGTAACCTTTTATAGGTTCAAAATCAAAATTAAAAGTTTCCTGTTTTACCATAGTATTCCACCTTTTTATTTACAGTTTCTGTCGCAAAAACATTTCAAGTCACATTCTGTACACTGTTTGCCTTTGCGTTTTGATGTTAACTTAAAGTTTTTGGATTCTATTTTTTCTACGACTTCTGTTACATGATTTATAGTTTGATTAATTGCAGAAGAATCAAAATCATAAGAGATTAATGGATTTCCGCTTTCTTCTGCAGTATAGAAAAGATGCATGCGGCTTACCTTTTTGCCATAACGCTGTTCAACAATATGACTGTAAATTTCAAGCTGACGCTTATATCGGTCAAGACATTCCCGTTCATCTTTATCAGTTGTATTTACATCAGGTTTGTCACCAGATTTAAAATCCAGAATTTCTACGGTATCGCCTTTACCCTGGATTAAATCAATCTGTCCCTCAAGAATATATGTTTCTTTCTGAAGACTTACCGGGACCTCTGCTTCCCTGATAATACTCCAGTCTTTACTTGCATAATCAACATAGCGCTGTACATGTTCTGCAATATTATCTCTGGTACCTTCACGCAAATACAAACCCTCATGTCGACTTAATTCAAAATAATTTTGTTCGACCCAAGTTCTTATATTTTCTTTAGTAATTTCAGAAGTATTCCCTTCAAGAACTTTTCTATGAATATCCTCAATAGTTTGATGTACTAATGAACCAAACATAATTGAGTTTGTTCTAACAGGTGAAAATTCTAATTCTTTAAAAAACTTATATTGAACAGGACAGTTTTCATAAACAAGAATATGACTTGTAAAAGAATATTCATGTTTTATATCAGATTCTTTTACTTCTTCTATTTCGAGCTCTGTTTTGTTTCTTCTGAATAATATCTGCCATTCTGGTAAATCTTTGACAAAAGGAACAAAATATTTTGAAGGGGAACTTCTTCCACCAGCATTCAATTCAAGATTATTTATACCTGTTAAGACAAGTAAATTTTGAGCACGTGAAAATGCAGTGTAATAAAGACGCCAGAAATCAAAGTACTTTGTTCGTTCTAATGGCTCCCAGCTGTCTTTTTTGTAATAGTACTTATTTATTTCTTCATCTAATTCTGTGTAATCTTTCGATGGACTGTTATCAAGAGAATCTACAAAGGTAATTGGAAACTGTAAACCTTTTGACTGATGAATAGTCATAAAACTTATGCAGCCTTTCGGAGTTACCATATCATAATCTTCGTATTCCTCAATTCCACCGTCATACAAAAAATTAAAATATTCATTAAAAAGTTTAGAAAGAATATCTTTTCGCTTCTCTTCAGAACCTGGAATTACTGTAACTTTATTGAGATATTCAAATTGACTGAAAAACTTACTTAATAAAGAAAGATTATATACAGGTCTTAAATCTTGAACACCACTTGATAATTCAACATTTAATAAATCTGCAAACATCGAAAACTGAATCATCTGATAAAACATATTTGCAAATGTATAATCAGTATTTGATTTTAAAAATGTAAGTTCCTTTGATTTTTTTGCAGCCCACTGCTGAAGTTCTTTATGGCGAGAAGGTTTTGATCTTAATTCATTTACAAATGTCTCTTTACATTTATCATAATAATCCCATATTTCAGTTCTATATCCGTGAGTACCTAAAACAAGTTCTTCAAGATTTCTAAAAATAAATACAAAGCAACCGAATACAAGTTTTACTTCATATCGGTCAAAAAACATTTTTGATCTTGGAGAAAATACAGGTATTCCATTTGCTTCAAGAAAATTTACAAGATTTTTTACTTTTTCATTTTTCACAGATTTACAAAGAAATGCACATTGATTGTAATCAGTAAGTTTTTCACTTTTCTTTAATTTAGTTATGAACGAAAGAAAATTTTCTTTCCATTCTGTCTCATCTTCACCAAATAAGCTTACAACACCAGAGTATGGTGAGTTTTTTCTATTTTGTTTACCTGCATTTTTTATTTGTTTGCTATATCTATATCTTTCTCCATCATCACCATCCCAAGAACCAGTTGCTTTTATTTCGCCATTCTTCTTTTTTTCTTCATACGGCAATGACATAAACTTATTATAAAAATCAATAATATCTGGATGTGAACGATAATTTTTATTAAGTTCAATTTTTTGACATTCACCTTTTGAAAACTTTTCTTGAAAACGAAGAATATTCTCTACGGTTGCACCACGAAAACGATACAAAGCCTGATCATCATCGCCGACAACACAAATTCTATTTTTAGGTGCTGCTATTTTTAATAAGATTTGTTCCTGAATATGATTTGTATCCTGATACTCATCCACCATTATGTATTGAATCTTCTTTCTTAAATCAGAAAGAACTTTTTTTTCTGAAAGAAGATTCCACATATAAGATTGAATCAATGAAAAATCCAATGCATTCTGTGTTTCAAGAAAATCACGATACTCTTTTGTAAGATTTCCAAGAGCTTTTAAATCTGCATTTTTAGATTTACTTATTTTTTCAAGATCAAGATTTTCTTCTGCAACTTTATTAACAAGATTACATATTTTTTCAGCCCCGGGCCATCCGTTGACTTTCTTCTTTGATTTTTTTAATAACTCATCAAGAGTAATTTCTCCATTTTCAAATGCTTCTTTATCTTTTTTTGTTTCAAAAAGAAGTTCCA
>JAGHSB010000107.1 GCA_018066075.1 Candidatus Treponema scatequi | reverse complement strand
GGGCATTTCCTTCCACTTATTTCAGCGCTGTTTCGAAAAACTTCTTCACTTCATCTTCACTGGCACTTGCACGGAACAAACTTCCTTTACGCCAGTCACCTTTGCCACATTTTTTAGCCAGGTCTGTTCCGCTGTTTCCAATTCCACTTCCACCGCTTGTACAGATTGGAACAACTTTTTTACCAGAGAGGTCTGTCCCCTCTACAAAAGTGTAAATAATCTTAGGAGCATAAGCCCACCAGATTGGATATGCGAGGACAACTATGTCGTATTTTTTTGCATCGAAAACTTCACCAGATACCGATTTTACACTCTTAATTGCAGGACGGCTTTTTGGATCATTGCATTCAATTGTTGAGCGGGATTTTTTGTCGTTCCAGTTTAAGTCTGCATCTGTGTAAGCCTGTTCCGGGATAATTTCAAAAAGATCTGCATCCAGTGCTTTAGCTGTTGTCTTTGCTAAACGTTCTGTGTTGCCTGTGCAGCTGAAATATACAACTGCTGTTTTTGCATAAGTTGAAGTCATAATAAGACCTCCAAGTAAAATTGATAAAATTGCTTTTTTCATTCTTTTTATTCTCCTTCTTACCAGTTTTCATATCTTCTGTTTTTATTGATTTTTTCAATATCCTTCATTTCGCTATCAGTCAATTCAAAATCACAGGATTGTTCAGATTTTCTTTTGTGTTTCCACGACCACCAAATGGATAATAGCTTTCAATGTAAATTCCGTATTTTTTACAGTAATCCCGAAGAACTGTCCCCTGGTGATAAATATGATTTTCGTTCTGAATTACAGCAGGTTTGATCTCAAAATCCTTTATAAAATGATTCACTTCCTTTTCTGTGTAAAAGTTGGAAATACCAATTGAACGGATTTTTCCAATTTTTACATACTTTTCCATTGCCCGGTAAACTCTGTCATTTCCACTTCCACTTTGATGAAGTAAACACAAATCTATATATTCAACACCAAGTTTCTTTAGTGAATCTTCAATGTCTTTTTCTGGATTTGAACTCCAGGGTACGATTTTAGTTGTGATGAAAACTTCTTCCCGTTTGCAGATTCCGTCTTGGACAGCCTTTGCAACAGCGTTTCCAACTTCAGTTTCGTTCCCGTAATATTTTGCAGTGTCGATTAAACGGTATCCGTCTTTGAGGGCTGCATAAACAGCATTTTCACAAACTTCCCCTGTTAGAGTCCAGGTTCCAAGTCCAAGAACTGGCATTTCAAAACCTAAATTTAATTTCACACTTCTTTCCATAGCAAAACCCCCGGTAATTGAATCTGCGCACACGGTGATTGAGCTAGTCAAAATCATTGTAATCAAAACTAATAAAAATCTTTTCATTTTTCCAAATATTTAACGTAATAGTTTTTCTGTCATAAAACCTCTTTTAGTAACATTTCGTTACTTATTTTGAATTTACTCTGCAATTAGTTACTTGTCAACACTTAAATCAAATTTTATTAACATTTCGTCACTTATTGCAAATCCTGATTTTTTAACGTATTATGAATTTATGCAGGAATACATTCGCGCCCGTAGTGACGATCAGAAAGAAGAACGACTCAATCAGATTAAAACCGCAACCACTGAAATCTTTGAAAGCTATCCTTACAACGAAATCACTCTTACAACAATTGCGGAGAAGCTTGGATGGTCTCGTGCAAACCTTTATAAATATGTAACCACAAAAGAAGAAATCATCCTTGAAATTGCAAAAGACAAAATGACTGCATATTATTCAGCACTTCTGGCAGCAATGCCTATAGGAAACAATTTTTCTGATGAAGTGATTGCAGAAGTATGGGCTGGAATTGTAAATGCACATCAAGATTATATGCGCTATGTTTCGTACTTGAATCCAGTGATTGAAACAAATGTTACTGTAGATCGTCTGGCAGTTTTTAAGAAACAGTATTATGAACTTGCCTGGCAACTTCAGGATAGATTATGCGAAATGCTTAAAATTACAAAAGAAGAAGCCTATAAAGTTCAGTTGGATGTTCTTTTCTTTGCTTCTTCAAATGCAATCTGCTGTTATAAAAATCCTCTGGTTCAGGAAGCCTTGAAACAGGTGAATATCACGCCTCCTGAAATGGATTTTTACAAAGATATGAAAGATTTTATTCTTATGAAGATTTTTTGGATTAAGAAATAAGAAAAGTCGTTTTTGAAATTGAAACTACCCAACGATTTCCATCTCATTTTTATATTCCTGTACAACGGCTACAGGACCATCCCACCAGAGTTTTGTTGAATCATCATAAACCATTCGTCCGGTGTTTGATTCCATGAATGAAATTAATACGTCTTCAATATTTTTTTTCTGTTCTGAAACAAAATTGATCCTGCAGTTTTTCTGGTAATTATCAACACTGTCTTCCCCTTGTTGAAGATAATGAAATGAATCGTGAGATTGTAAAAGAAATTCTTGAAGATGAAAAACTTGATATTGATTATGCAGATGACGGTGATGTTGCTGTAGAAATGGTAAGAAAGAAACTTGATGATGGAATTGATAATTATTACGATTTCATTTTGATGGATGTTCAGATGCCGCGCATGAATGGATGAACACCTTGCAAAACCAGTTGAACTTGATAAGCTTTTTAAAACATTGTCAAAGTTTTAATCCTTTTATAAAAAAATAAAAACAGATATAATACTCAAAGAG